>JBIIJW010000160.1:0-3986 GCA_044233525.1 Ilumatobacteraceae bacterium
TGCACATACCAAAGTTGATGAGACAACCGGTGAGTTGTTGTTCTTCAACTATCAAACTGAATATCCGTACATGCACTACGGCGTGTTATCGGCAACGGGAGAACTTTCTCACTACACACCTGTTCCTCTTCCAGGCCCACGTCTCCCGCACGACATGGCGTTCACGAAGAACTACTCCATCTTGAACGACTGTCCGCTTTTTTGGAATGAAGACCTCATTGCAAAGAGCGTGTACGCAACGAAGTTTCACCGCGATATGCCCACACGTCTTGGTGTCATTCCGCGTTATGGCAATGAAAACGACATCAAGTGGTTCGAATGTGATGCCACTTATGTTCTGCACTGGATCAATGCGTATGAAGATGGCGATGAAATCGTGTTGGACGGCTACTTCCAATTCGATCCGTCACCATCGTTGCCACCAGACGCAACAATGGATCAACGTCTCTTCCGCTTCCTCGATTTGTATGCACTTCAAACCAAGCCATACCGCTGGCGTTTGAATATGCGCACTGGTCAAGTGAATGAAGGCCCGTTGTCAGACACCATCACCGAATTCGGAATGATTAATGGCCGTTTTGGCGGCCACAAATACGAATGGACCTACAGCACCATTCCTGCTGAGGGCTGGTTTGGTTTCGAAGGCATCATCAAGCACAACGTACAAACAGGTAGCGAAGAGGCATACAAACTTCCCACTGGCGTGTACGCGAGTGAAACAGTGTTTGCACCGAAGCCAGTCCAACGCAGTGAAGACGACGGCTACCTCGTTACCTTCACCATGGATGTCTTAAATGATGTGAGCCACTGCATGGTGTTCGATGCGATGAACGTGAGCGATGGCCCAATTGCAACAATTCAACTGCCCGAGAGAATTTGCAGCGGAACCCATTCCTACTGGGCCGATGCATCCACTCTGAGCCCGCGTCACTAGTGACGTAATTTCCTACGGGTAGTAGTACGCAGCAACAACGAGGGCACCAGCAGGAACAATTCCATCTGGTGCAACCATTGAGTATTTCGCCAACTCTTCCTGGTTGGAAATCAAGATGCCAACGAATCGATTGGTGTCGGTGCCGTCATAGAACCACTGCCCCGCTTTAGTGGGATCTGTTTCTTCCCCTTCGGAGTATTGCAATCCTTTCGACTTCAATGATGCCGACACTGTTTTGAACACATCGGCCACTGAGCCAGATACAGCAAAGTACTGCGCGTACGCCTTCACCGGCTTCAACCCGAAGTAATAGTTCATCACTTCTGCATCTAATGGCTGACCACTGATGGAGACCGAGTCTTTCCACCATGCTGGTTGAGCCAACGGCACGTTTGGCTTACACACTTTTCCTTTCGGCGGAACTGTTCCCTTGTTGAACAGCGCACCAGCAATGTCGTCAACACATTGCGACACAAGAATTTGGCTGTGACCTTCACCAGAAAATGCCACCAAGCGGGCGCTCTCTCCCAAGCTGGCCGTCATTTCTTCAGCCCATCGGAACGGAGTAGCTGGGTCGTTCTTTCCGCCGAGGACAACAATGGGCGATGTTCCCGAGTACGAGATTTCCTTCAGCGTTGGAGAACCAAAGCCTTCCTCGCAGTCGTCACCTTCCAAGTCTTCTGCCGTGAGATTTCGGTAGTACCACGGAGCAGCAGATTTCAGTTTCTTTGCTAATGCTGCGGGGTTTTCGGGCGCTGGACTTCCCATGCCACTAGCGCATCGAATGACATAGAACGCATCGTTTTGAGACGAATACTTTCCATCGTCTCCGCGACCATTGTGATCGTCGGCCAACGACAACAATGCAGCGCCATTGCCTTCTTTCGTATTAGCAAGTGCGCGAGCCAGTTGACTCCACATGGACTCGGCATACAGGGCTGCCTTTGTGGCTTCATTCAAGACTCTGTGATTGACGTCTCTCTTGTTAACAACCAACGATTCTTTATCGAGTTTGTCGTAGAGGTCTAACCAATCTTTCTTCACATTGTCTGAGTGAAATGCACACTTCTCTTTGTTGTCTTCACACCATGACACCCAATTCTTGAAAGCTTTTTCGAACCCAGTTGCTTGCGTGAGATATTGCTGTTCCAATGTGTCACCTTGTGGATCAAAAGCGCTGTCTAAAAACATTGAATCAACACGCTCTGGGAACAACGTTGCGTACACACCACCGAGGTATGTGCCATACGAAATTCCGAGGTAATGAATCTTTTCGAATCCCATGCTGGCGCGAATGAGATCCATGTCGCGCGCTACAAACTCAGTGGAATAGTTCTGAAGTTTTGTGCCGTACTTATCTGTACAAGCGGTGTCGTACTTATCTGACTCTTTCTCAAGTTTCGTTTCTTCGGCCGTGTCTGGTGTGGTGTCGAGATACATGAAGTCATCGAGTTCTTTATCGCTCATGCATCGCACACCGCCAGACTGATCAACACCTCTCGGGTCGAATCCAACAATGTCGAGGTTCTTTAGCTCGAGAGATGCGGCAAGTTCGCGACCCGCCCACGAGACGAATTCAATGCCCGACCCACCGGGGCCTCCTGGGTTCGTGAGAACGATTCCTTTTGCTTTTCCTTCAGACGCGGGAAGTCGAACTAACGCAATCTTGATGGTGTCGCCATCGGCATTTCGATAGTCAGCAGGAACCGTGAGGGTGGCGCATTCATACGGATCCTTGGGCGCATCCTTCCCGGTGCACGTACCCCAGGAGAGCTTTTTGGCGTACGAGTCGACATTGTCGATGGCATCGCCTCCACCACAGGCCGACACAGCAATGGCGGACGCGGCCACAAAGGCGATGGTGGAGCGAAAACGTGGGGACATGGGATACCTCTATATACGGGACGTTTCCCTCGTTGATAGCACACGGGTCCGCCAGAATTCATTCATTATAAATCTGACAGGATTAGTCAGGTATTAGATAACCTGCTTCCCACTATGCAGTTCCCCGTCAACTTGAACCTGGTCGGTCGCCCCGTTTTGGTGGTGGGCGGTGGCCGGATTGCCTATCGCAAGGTTCAGCAGTTACTAGCCGCCGGCGGCGATGTGACGGTGTTGGCGCCAGAGATAATCAATGAGTTTTCTGATCTGCCCGTCACTCTCGTTCGTCGCGAATATCAGGCCGGCGACGTCGCAGCATTTCGACTCATCATCACGGCAACGGGCAACACCGATGTTGACCAAGTGATTTATGACGAATGTGAAGAGCGCGGTATTTGGATTAACTCTGCCGACGATCCAGATCGCTGCGCATTCACTCTTCCCGCTGCGTTCCGACGCGGATCATTGATGGTCACCGTGTCTACTGGTGGTGCAAGTCCCGCACTTGCATCGTGGTTGCGTTCACATTTAGAGCTGGCCATTGGTCCCGAGTTTGCAGATGTGGTGTCACAACTTGCAATCGAACGTGCACGCATTCACGCAGAAGGGCAATCAACTGAAGATGTTGATTGGCAACCCATCATCGCCAAAGTGATGGCCGACATTGGAATGGCTTGCCCCGTGGTGCGTCAAACAAGCGAGGTGTCGCAATGACTGTTCATCTCGTTGGTGCAGGCCCTGGTGATCCCGACCTTCTCACCATCAAAGCTGCTCGCTTGATTTCAGAAGCAGATGTGATTGTTCACGATTACTTGTCAAACGATTCCATTCTTGAACTTGCACAACCAGGAACAGAGTTCATCGACGTTGGCAAGAAGCCCGGCAACCCAACGCCACAAGATCTCATCAACGCATTGTTGGTGCACTTGGGATCACAAGGACTCAACGTGGTGCGCCTAAAAGGTGGCGACCCATTTGTGTTTGGTCGCGGTGGCGAAGAAGCACAAGCTCTTTTAGAAGCAAACATTCCCTTCACCGTTGTTCCCGGCATCACTAGTGCCGTCGGTGTTCCCGCTGCTGCTGGAATTCCCGTGACGCATCGCAACATCTCCCCTGCTTTCACTGTTGTGACCGGACATCGTGAATCTGGAGGTTCTTCACAGATTGCATG
>JBIIJW010000161.1:0-3945 GCA_044233525.1 Ilumatobacteraceae bacterium
AACCAGAAAAATTAATGAGAAACTCCAACGCTTTATCGATAGTCCAATATGCAATTGAGCAGCCGACGATGAACAAGATGACAGAAGACAAGATGAACGGAACTGCGTATCGCTTTTCCTTCTTGTTCAGTGCCGGCACGACAAATCGCCAGATTTGCCACAGCACCACCGGCAACGCAAGAACGAGCCCACCATATGCGCACACTCGCAATCGTGCGGTGAATCCATCAAGGGGTCCCAGTGCAAAGAGAGAACCGTCGCAGTTGAACTCTGGTCGGGACGTGCATAAATTTCTATATGGCCTTGTGAGCCAGTTCTTCACCGGGTCGTACGTAGCCAACATCACGATGGTGCCAACAGCAACGGCTAGCAAAGCGCGAATGACTCGCTGACGCAACTCACGCAAATGATCCATGATGGTCATTGCGCTGTCTGGGGACGCGGTGTTCACGGTTGCCCCTCATGGTTGGTGGGGTCGCTCTCCCCTAATTCCTCTGGGGTAGCAGAACGCTCTGGGCGCATTGGCGGCGACGGCTCTGTATCGATCTCACCAAATCCTGTACGAATCTCCTGCGCAGTCTTTTTCAAATCAGAGACTGGTTCGGCGAACGTGTCTTTTATCTCGCTCTCGATGCCTTGGGCCATGCGACGAACTTCGCCGTATACCTTGGCGACGCCACGAATGACTCCAGGCAAACGCTCGGGCCCGAGGATGACGAGGCCTGCCAGAAGAAGGAAGATGATTTCGCTTCCAGACAGGTTGAACACTCTTCCAGCATAGAACTGAGCCCGTAGTCTTCCTGTGTGCAGCAACGACTCCCCTCGCTTCTTGAGTTCCCTATTGCATTTGCGCACCGTGGTGCACGGGCCCACGCCCCTGAAAACACAATCGAAGCTTTCGAACTTGCAATAAAACTTGGCGCTAATGGTCTAGAGACCGATGCTTGGCTCACCGAGGATGAAGTTGTCGTACTGGATCACGATGGAGTTCATCGTGGTCGCTTGCGGCGACAAGCCATTCGTTCGGTCAAGCGAGCGAGTCTTGCCACGCATCTTCCCGATCTTCATGAACTTTTCACTCTGTCGGCGGGTACTCACCACGTCAGTATTGACCTCAAAGACTTCGACGTACTCGATCAACTCATTTCGGTCGCGATTGACACGCAGTTTCCATTAGAGAAACTCTGGCTTTGTCACTACGACATCAAACGGGTCTTAGAGGCGAAAGAGCGTTATCCAGATGTGCGAGTTGTTGATTCAACCCGACTTTCCAAGATCAAAGAAGGAATTGAGAAACGTGCAGCTCTCTTGGCAGAACACAAAATTGATGCACTGAATCTGCATGTGTCCGATTGGTCTGGTGGATTGGTGACACTGGTGCATCGTTTCGAAGTTCTGGCCTTCGGTTGGGATGCTCAATTTCCGCCGATTCTGGAAACTGTTCTTCGAATGGGTCTAGACGGGGTGTACAGCGATCATGTTGATCGTTTGGTGGACGCATACGAAAAGGTTGTGGGTGTGACACCCACGTAGCCCCGTTACAGGCCGCGAATGCTTCCAAAGGGCCACACCACAGCAAATGCTCGCCCAACAACAAGGTTGACAGGAACTGAGCCGAAGTTACGACTGTCGAATGACTGGGCACGATTATCGCCCATCACGAAAACCTGTTTCTTAGGAACCGTCACCTTCTTCATGTCTGGAATTCGACAAACATCTTCTGGCGTGGGAAGAGCGAGAACATCTTTGTCTAGGTATGGCTCGGCAATTACTGAACCATTAACGAGAACCTTGCATTTCTGGATCTCGACGGTGTCATTCTCAACTCCAATAACACGCTTAATAAGATCTGTGTGTTCCACCTGTTGGCCGTTGATAGTGACCCTGTCGAAGACCACGATGTCGCCTCGATGAATATCGTGCAACCGGTAACTCATTTTGTTGACGAGGACTCTGTCGTTTTCCATCAGAGTCATCTCCATTGATGGTCCGCTGATGTAGAACTGCTGAAGGACGTACAGACGCACCAACATTGCGGCACCAAGCGCCAGGACAACAACAATCACCCAGTCACGCAAGAGGCGTGCTGCAGAGTGCGGACCCTCTGGGGTATCAACACTTTCGGAGAAGTTGTTCGACATGAGGCTTCCAACTTACTGCCTTGCGGCAGGAGAACAGGGTTACAGGCTCTCGAGTAGGCGTGTCACACGGTCGTCTTGATTCAAGAATGGGTCCTTACACACCACGGTCCTCTGTACCTGTTCATTCAGCTTCAAGTGCACCCAATCAACCGTGAAATCACGTGACTTCGCTTTAGCTTTGCGGATGAACTCACCTCGCAGATGAGCCCTTGTGGTGCGTGGCGCCCATTGTGTGGCATGCATGATCGAAGACTCGTCGACTAATTGGCGAGCGTGATTTCCTGCGGTGAGTTTATGAAAGACCCCTCGCGACGGATTGATGTCGTGGTACTGCAAATCCAAAGCCTGTGCCTGCATGGAATCAAGCGACACATTGTGTCGCGCACAGTATCGATCTAGTAATTGGTGTTTGATAACCCAATCAATACGGTCGCTGAGAATCATTGGATCATTCTCGAGGGCCTCCATCACGCTGATCCATTCTCGAAGTGCGCGTGACTCTAGGTCATCAAAGCCGTGCGACTTTTCAAATTCAATTGCACGCTCAAGGAAATAAGACTGCATGTCAAGAGCAGACATTTCTTTGCCATTTTTTAAGCGCACAAGCCGGCGACACGTGATGTCGCTTGAAATTTCACGAATGGCTCTGATGGGATTTTCTAAAGTTAAATCTCTAAGAAGGTCCGGTTGTTCCTCCAGCATGCGAAGAACGCAAGCAGCTGTCCCCACCTTCAAAAAAGTTGCGAACTCAGACATGTTGGAGTCGCCAACAATGACATGTAGTCGGCGATACTCCTCTGCGTCCGCGTGAGGCTCGTCTCGAGTGTTGATGATTGGTCGTGAACGTGTAGTAGCCGACGAAACGTCTTCCCAAATATGCTCTGCTCTCTGAGATAAGGCAAACACGGGGCCCTTCGGCGTGGACAAGATCTTTCCAGCTCCGGCGTAAATCTGGCGTGAGACAAGAAACGGAATGAAAGACGAGTGATAGTCCTCGGGTTCCGATGAGCGATGAACCAGAAAGTTCTCGTGACAGCCATAACTGTTGCCCGCAGAGTCGGTGTTGTTCTTAAACAAATAAATCGTGCCTCGAATACCTTCGTCGTGGAGACGATTCTCTGCATTCCTGACGAGGTCGTTGAGAATCGCATCACCTGCACGGTCGTAAAGAACAACATCCAAGATGGAATCGCACTCTGGTGTTGCGAATTCTGGGTGCGAACCCACATCGAGATACAGCCGTCCGCCGTTCTCAAGAAAAACGTTGCTACTTCTCCCCCACGCGACGACGCTTCGAAACAGATAGCGAGCAACTTCGTCTGGAGTTAGTCGACGTTGACCCCGCAGGGTGCACGTGATGCCGTATTCGGTCTCTAACCCGAAGATACGGCGACGCACTTATTTTTCCTGCAAGAACTGCGCCACAGCTGGGTCATCAACTCGTGCAAAACACCGTCTGTGATCCCCTCGCGTCAAAGTGGCAACTTCGAGGTCCGCGGCACTTAACGTGCGCTCGGGGCCGGCCAGGGCGGCGGTGGCAATTCTGACAGCATTCGACAAGGAAGCTTCTGCGTTGATGGTGGGGAGCAAGCGAGCCGAAATCGATTCGGTGTCCCCACCGAGAATGCATGACTTTGATTCATCAACCACAGTTCCGTCGTAGGTGATGTGGAAGAGACGATCTTTTGATGCATCGGCGCCAACTTCGGCAATCAAAATCTCCACTTCGAGTGGCTTTGATTCGTGGGTAAATGCCTGACCCATGATTTGGGCGTACTGATTGGCAAGGCTGCGACCTTCAACA
>JBIIJW010000162.1:0-3926 GCA_044233525.1 Ilumatobacteraceae bacterium
GACACCGTTACCCTCCCCGCCGGCTTTCAGCCCACGTTAAACCTTTTTCAGGGTTTGGTTCTGCGGGTAAACCCAGAACTCGCTCGCCCAGAATGTTCTTTTGTACTTCAGTTGTGCCACCACCAATAGTGAGGGCTTGGGAGAACATGTACCCGCTGTACCAACTCTTCGACCGAATGTGCTTTCCTGCCACCGAGTCATCTGGCCCGATGACGAGCGCATCCGCACCGATGATGTCTCGAGCAACAGACATCACCCGCTGACCATGTTCGTCAGCCATGATTTTCCGAATGCTTGCTTCGGGCCCAGGTTGCGCGCCCCGCAGACGTGCAGTCAACGTTCGCATACGAATAATTTCCAACACCGTGTGCTCAATATAAATCTGCGCTAGTTCTTGGCGAAGGACCGGCGAATGCGGACCAAGTTTCCGTGCCTCATTCACCACATCAAGTGCAGTCGGACCATTACCCCACAACACTCCACCAGTCGATAGCGACACACGTTCATTACCCAGAGTGACTTTCGCAAGACGCCAACCATCGTTGACATCACCGACAACATTGTCGTGTGGAATTCGAACATCAGTAAAGAACACTTCATTGAAACTGTCTGCACCTGCAATGTTCTTGATTGTTCGAATCTCAATCCCAGGAAGATCCATCGGACAAATGAAATATGTGATTCCCTTGTGCTTTGGAGCATCGGGATCAGTACGAGCAATCAGGATGCCAAACTTTGAATAATGGGCACCAGTCGTCCACACCTTTTGACCATTCACTACCCATTCGTCTCCATCGCGCACAGCACGCGTCGACAAACTTGCTAAGTCACTACCCGCGCCGGGTTCACTGAATAACTGACACCAAATTTCTTCTGCTGCAAGTGCGGGCAACACATAGCGGTCTTTTTGTTCTTGCGTCCCTGCATAGATGATGGTGGGGGCAGCCCACCCAATTCCGATTTGATTAGACGGACGAGAGATTCCCGCACGCGATAACTCATCGTCGATTATCAACTGATGAATAGGGTCGGCACCAATCCCGTACGGCTCTGGCCAATGCGGTGCGACATAGCCACTCTCAGCAATCTCGCGTGCAGAGGGCCGTGGATGTTGTTCAATCCATGCGCGAACCGCCTGTCGACGGGGATCGTCGGCGCCCGGCAAGAGTTCGTCCATGTGGTCAGAGTATGCCCTCGGGACTACGGTGAACTACATGAGCAATTTGACATACGACGGAAAAGTGGCAGTAATTACCGGAGCTGGCGGTGGCCTTGGTCGCCAGCATGCGCTCCTCTTGGCCCAACGCGGCGCATTGGTGGTTGTCAACGACCTTGGCGGCACGATCGATGGCTCTGGTGCTGATGCAAGTGCCGCACAGAAAGTGGTAGACGAAATTCGCGCTGCGGGCGGCGAAGCAGTTGCCAATCACGACAGCGTCTCTACTCCAGAAGGTGGCGAAGGAATTATTCAGACTGCCCTCGATGCATACGGCCGCGTCGACATTGTGATTAACAACGCAGGAATCTTGCGAGACAAGACCTTCCACAACATGACACCTGATCTTGTTGATCCCGTCTTTGATGTTCACTTGAAAGGTGCATTCAACGTCACACGTCCTGCATGGATTCGTATGCGCGAACAGGGATACGGCCGCATCATCTCAACATCATCGGCCGCCGGAATTTTCGGCAACTTCGGCCAGGCCAACTACGGCGCGGCAAAGATGGGTCTCGTTGGCTTTACACGCGTGCTGGCTGCAGAAGGTGCCAAATACAACATCAAGGCGAACTCCATTGCACCACTTGCACTCACCCGTATGACCGAGAACTTGATGGGTGCAATTGGCGACAAGCTCGACCCCGCACTCGTCACCCCAATCGTTGCGTGGCTCGCGCACGAAGATTGTGACGTCTCAGGCGAGATTTACTCGGTTGGTGGTGGTCGCGTTGCGCGAGTCTTCATTGGCGAGACGCAAGGCTTCTACAAGCCGGACCTCACTCTTGAAGATGTGCGCGACAACTGGCAACAGATTCGCAACACAGACGGTTACCAGATTCCAGCAAACTTGCCTGAAGAAACTGCGATGTTCTTCAACGCAATGAAATAAGTGACCTACGAAACTGTTGATTCATTTCGTCATCGCGCTGCAGCGTGGTTGACAGACAATCGTCAGCACGCCCCGCGTGACTACGGCGCAATTTGCCCGCCCGACCTCATTGCTGTTGCGACAGAATGGCAACAGCAATTGTTTGCGTCTGGTTTTGCCGGCATTCATTGGCCAACAGAATTTGGCGGACAAGGACTCTCCCCTGCCCACCATGCAGCATGGGTGGAAGAATGCGCA
Source organism: Ilumatobacteraceae bacterium (assembly GCA_044233525.1). Taxonomy (GTDB): domain Bacteria; phylum Actinomycetota; class Acidimicrobiia; order Acidimicrobiales; family Ilumatobacteraceae; genus UBA2093. The sequence continues at coordinate 2,346 of JBIIJW010000162.1, forward strand.
AAGTCGGGCGTACCGTCGTTGTTAAACATGGTGGGGCTGGTGTTGGCCGGTGGCGCTGTCATGGCGTTTGGAACCGACCAACAGAAACAACAACACCTACGCGCAACACTCACAGCAGAAAACGTGTGGTGTCAGCTCTTTAGTGAGCCGGGTGCTGGAAGCGATCTAGCATCGCTGTCCACGCGCGCCGAGCGCGATGGTGACAACTTCGTCATCAATGGTCAGAAGGTGTGGTGTAGCGGTGGACGCTGCAGCAACTGGGGCATCTTGATGGCGCGTACGAATTTCGATTCCGCAAAACATGAAGGAATTTCTTTCTTTCTCGTGCCGATGAATCTGCCCGGCATTGAAGTGCGCCCGCTCCGACAAATGACGGGTGAATCAGAATTTGACGAAGTGTTCTTCACCGATGTTCAACTTCCTGCAGACAATCTCATCGGACCGCTCCATGGTGGTTGGGGTGTTGGAATGGCTGTGCTTACTAATGAACGTGGCCACATTGGCGCAAGCGTGATTGGTTTAGAACGGCGACTTGAGCAAATTTCTTCGCTGGGTAAAGGCAGTGGCTTGAACCCGACACAACGCGATCAATTGGTTGCGTTGTTATCCCAAGGAACAGCATTCAAGGCCATGGCTCAGACGCAAGGACCAGTCGCTTCAACTGCATCATCTCTCATGAAGCTTGGAATCACAGAGATGATGTTCGGTGTCGCAATGTTGCGAGGAGATTTATCGGGCGCATCTGCAATGCTGGATGGTCCCGATGCACTTGGAATGCTGGCGGCACCGGGGGGAAGAATTGCAGGCGGCAGCAGCCAAGTGCAACGCAACATCATCGGTGAGCGTCTACTGGGATTGCCACGGGAGCCAAAATGAGCAACAACATTTACTGCAATGACGCAACAATCATTCCGTCAATTGATGGAGTGAACATTGCGTTGCATGATTTCGGTGGCACAGGTTCACCAGTTTTGCTCTCTCACGCAACTGGGTTTCACGCCCACTGTTGGGAACCACTCGCCGATGATCTATCAAAGCGTCATCACGTCATCGGTTTCGACCACCGCGGTTACGGCGATGCCGAGACCGTAGATCCAGCAACAATCGAATGGCGCCAATACGGCAACGACGCACTTGCGGCTGCGCGCGCCCTCTCCGCCAAGCACGGTGGCGAACCAATTGTTGGCGTTGGACATTCCATGGGTGGCGCTTCACTCTTAATGGCATCGCTGGTAGAGCCTTCATTGTTCAAATGCTTATTTGTTTTCGAACCAATCGTGTTTCCGCCGCCTGATGATGCAGCAAGCGAACGTCCGCCAAATCCTCTCGCTGGAGGCGCGCGCAAGAGGAAAAGCACATTCGAAAGCTTCAACGCTGCATTGGAGAATTTCACGTCCAAACCACCAATGGCCTCATTTCATCCGCAGGCTCGTGCGGCCTATGTTCAACATGGTTTCAAGCAAATGCCAGACGGCACTGTTGCATTGAAGTGTCTCCCAGAGCACGAAGCTCGCACGTATGAAACAGGTGGCACACACGGAACCTGGGACGATCTCACACGAATCACTGTCCCGACTTATG
>JBIIJW010000163.1:0-3910 GCA_044233525.1 Ilumatobacteraceae bacterium
AGCATCACCTGCAACGCGCATGCGTTCGATGACCTCTGGTGTCTTCACTCGCGATTCGTCGTAGCGAGGAACAACTCCGGTGGCGGCATAGGGCGGTTTTGCAATGGTGTCGGGCACATAACGCATCGGGCTGATGACGCCTGGCTGAATGCGGCCTTCTGTTCCCTTGCAGCAACGCTTGTACTTACGCCCACTTCCACACCAGCAGGGGTCGTTAGAGGCGGGGAGTACGTCCGGTGCCTTGCTCATGGATACAAGGCTAGAGGGTGACTTGACGTGTCCGTGCCGACTTGAACTTTTCTACTTCCGTCCATACGTTGCCCGCCCACACATTTTCGTGCATACAACTGATGGGAGATTCAACGTGGACACATTGCATCGAGGTTCATCAACCTCTGCAGCAGACCGGTTACACGCTTTTCGCCAGCCGCAGGAGGCACCATCAGGCGATCGTCGGATGTCCATTCGTAAGAACGAGGTTCTCATGGGTGCTGTGGTGATTTTGGTGGGAATCCTGCTGATTTCTTTCGTCGTCTTTCGACCTAACAAGACACAAACCGTCATTGGTGCACCAGAGATTCCCTCGCAGTTATCCGAGATTTCAGAACCACAGTTGCTTGCCGGCGATGCTTTGATTGCCTTAGCAGTTCAACCGGGACATTATCCACCGCAACTCGTTGTTGGAGATGCTGTGCGAATTGCAGTGACTCCCGGAGTTGATGGAAATAGCGAGACACGTCTGCTACCCGAGGAGGCCGTGGTGACCAGCATTTCAACTTCTAATGACATTCAAACCGAGTCAGTTATTACGGTCATCGCACCTCAGACGGTATTGGCCAGCATTGCTGCATCTGGTGAATTACATGTCGCCAAAGTAAACGGAGCACAGCAGTGATATCACGTTCCGTTTCTGAGGTCGCGCGTGCCATCGCACATGCACTTGCCGATGATCGTGTTCGTCGTCATCAAATGGATATGTCTCCAGCGACGGATGAAGAGGAACGACTTCTCGCAAGGCAAACAGGTGAGGCGCTTTTTCGTACATCTGACGATGAATGGGGTATGTCCTCAACGGTTGATTTTGGTGAGCGACTCATCATCGATGAAGCAATCTCACGGGTTCTTGGTCTTGGGAAACTTGAACAGCTTCTTGACGATGACGACATTTCAGATATTCACATTCGCGGGAATCGTTCAGTGTGGGTGAAAATGCGAAATGGCGAACGGCGCAGTTCACCTGCGATTGTTGACACCGACGATGAACTCATCGAACTAATTCGGAGAATTGCTACTCGTATGGGGCATCGTGAGCAGCGATTTGACCCATCTCATCCTGAACTTAATCTTCAACTTCGCGATGGCTCGCGCGTGTTTGCTGCCATGGACATTTCGATGCATCCAACCCTCATTATTCGACGTCATCGTTTTGAGTTCTCACATTTGGCAGAACTGGTTCGCGGCAAGATGATGACACAACAGACAGCACAGTTCTTGGCCGCCGCTGTTCGAGCAAAGTTCAACATCATTGTTGCTGGGGGTACTGGATCGGGGAAAACCACTTTGCTCCGTGCACTCATCAATGAGATCCCAGAGCACGAACGCATCGTAACGATTGAAGATGCGTTTGAGCTTGGGTTGAATCACTTTGAAGATGCCCATCCGGACCACGATGCGTTGCAAGCACGATCTGCGAATAGTGAAGGTCTCGGAGAAGTTTCCATGAGTGATCTTGCTCGAATGGCTCTCCGAATGGATCCCGATCGGGTTGTTGTTGGTGAAGTTCGCGGTGCCGAAGCATTCCCAATGCTCTTGGCGATGAGTCAAGGAAACAACGGTTCAATGTGCACGTTGCATGCCGATAGCCCGCGTTCAATTTTCCCAAAACTCCTGGCGTATGTGTCTATGGCTCAGACAGGAGTGCCAACAGAATCAATTAATCTCTTAATCGCATCTTCGATTCATTTTGTTGTTCATGTTCAAGTGCATGAGAACGTTCGAGTTGTCACTGCAATTCATGAAGTTGTCCAATCTGATGGTCTTGGAATTTCAACTAATGAGATTCTTTCGGTTTTAAATCCAACTCACAACTTCATGTCGCTTCGGCTTCAAACACAAGTAGCACTTAGTGAACACGGTTTTCGCCTACAGATGGACTCTTCGTGGGCTTCATAGTCGCTTTTACTGGTATCGCTCTAGTTACTTCTGGATTGATAGTGAGTCTTTGGTCAAATATCCGACGCTCTCAGTTCGCTTCGCAAACAACTCGAAGAGTCAATATCGACAATCAGCAAGAAACTGTTCGAGCCATCGCAGTCTGGACGGAGAACTTGAGAGATGCGATTTCCGCTTCTTCTGGTTTAGAGCAGGCGATTACTTCAACGTCTGGGCATTCTCCTGCAGCAATTGATGAACATATTCAACGGCTCGTGGGTTCTATGAAGTATCGACCAGTAGACGAATGTCTTCGAGACTTTGCGATGGCATTGGCGAATCCAACTTCTGATTTTGTCGTCGCTTCACTTCTTGTGTCATTGCGATACCCAACGCGGGATATGTCTGCGCTGTTAACGCATCTCAGCGATTGCGCAAGAGCCGAATGTGATCTGTATATGCGAGTTTGGGTATCTCGGGCGCGTTCTCGCACGTCGGTACGGATTATCAACGCCTCTGTGTTTACATTTACAGCAGGACTGGTTCTTTTGAATCCTGCCTATGTTCAACCATTCTTCACGATGCAAGGCGGAGTTTTTCTTGTGTTGGTTGGTCTGAGCTTTGCAATTGGTCTGACGTGGTTGCGTCGCATCACCACTCTTGAGCCGCCGCAGAGATTTCTCCATCCAGGAGTTGGCATATGAGGAGTCGTTTCGTGGCATCAGATTCAGATCTTTTCTTAGTTGGCATGGACAAAAAGGTGCATGAGTCTCAGGCGACGATTCACGTCGTTCTTGCCGTAGTCGTATTAATGGTCGGACTCTTGATAGGTGTTTGGGTTGGGGAAGCTAACTCGTTCGTTCTCATTGCCATCGTTACTGGCATGTGTTCCTACTACGTTCTCACTCGACCCCAGCGAAATATTCACCGCAAGGCCGAGGGAATCCGACGGCAATTAGAACTCGCAACAGCAGTGTTTCTAGACCTCATTAACGTGCTGTTGGCCGGTGGCGCAGGAGTTGAGACTTCGGTCATTGCTGCAGCAAATGCTGGAGATGGCCCTGGTTTTTCCGTCATCCGCCTCGCTGTTATGAGGGCGCAGAGTGCTCGAGTGTCCTATTGGGATTCGCTCGCCGACATTGGCCACATTGCTGAAGTTCCAACCTTGATTGAAGTTGCGCACACGGTGCAACTCGCGGGCCAACACGGTGCTCGCATCAGGTCCTCATTGACGTCCAAGGCGACCGCACTGCGAAAGCGCAATCTCGCCCAAGTCGAACACGACGAAGAGCAAAGAACCGAGAAGATCGGATTGCCGCTAGTCGTTCTATTTCTGGGGTTTCTCCTCTTGGTGGGGTACCCAGCATTCACTCAAACAATGGCTTCATTCTGAAGCCACTTAGAAAGGAAGAAAATGAAAGACATCATCAGTTATTACTGGATTCGGTTCACTGCATCTCGAGAACTGGATGCAGAACGTGGAGAAGTAAGTGCGACAACAATTGTCATGGCAGCAGCACTTGTGGCCTTGGCCATCAGTGTTGGAGCAATCATTAGTTCACGCGTTCGAGACAAAGCCAATTCACTCAATCTTGGCTAATGAATAAGGATCAATATTTAGAAGAACGGGCAGAGGCAACAATTCAATCAGTAGTGGTTGTGCCGATCATTTTCTTGATTGTGTTTATGTGCTTCCATCTTGGATCGCTATTCCACCAAACCCATGTTGCTCACTTAGCCGCAACAAGAGGTGCGACGG
>JBIIJW010000012.1:0-15125 GCA_044233525.1 Ilumatobacteraceae bacterium
GATCCTCGCCGCATCATCGGTGTTACCGGTACGAAAGGAAAAAGCACAACATCAACCTTGATTACCAACATCTTGAAAGCCGCAGGACACTCGGTTGAGATAGCAGGCAACATTGGAATCCCTGTGACACAAACATCGCCTGCATCAGACTTCATTGTTGTTGAGGTCTCGAGCTATCAGGCCAGCGACTGCACCACCTCGCCTTCCATTGCTGTTCTCACATCACTAGACGTTGACCATTTGCCATGGCATGGATCGGTTGAGGCCTACCACGCAGACAAGCTCAATTTGTTTGCCTATCCAGAACTTCAACATGTTGTGTTTCATGCCGGAAACAACAACGCCGATAGCCAACTTGCCACACTCGGCGCTGCGCCAAAACGATTCACTCACTCTCAGCATTCTGTGCATGTGGCACTTGCAACCCCGCAAGGCGAGGCGGCCCTCCGCCGAATGGGAAACACCACGTTTCCAAGAAATCTTGAATTAGCAATGGACGCTTCTCTTGCCGCCGATCAGTCACTCACGTTGGCACATGTCTTGACTGCGCTTGACAACACTCACCCCTTGCCCTCGCGACAATGTTTCATTGGCGAGGTACACCAGCGCATCTTTATCGACGATGCGCTGGCCAGCAACCCACTTGGGCTCATTGCCGCTATCCAACGATTCGACGAGTCTCGATTCATTCTGATTGTGGGTGGTGAAGACAGAGACGTCAACTATTCAGAGTTATGCCACGCCATCAACACGGCAACCAACTTGGCAGAAATAGTTGTACTAGGTGATTCAACCTCACGTCTCTACAAGACTCTTCTCACGACACGAAACACGATTCACCCCGCAAATTCAGACAATGTCGCAGACGCAGTAAACGTAGCGGCGACTCTCTCTCACCCTGGTGACACCATCGTGTTCAGCCCCGGGGCGCCAACTCCACGAGCAATTGGCGATTATCAGACCCGAAGTGCCCAGTTTCTGGCAGGAATGAACAACTTCGCCCGCACGTAGCGAAGAAACATTTTCCTAAAGAAGGCGCTGCGGGCGCATCGCAACTAGCCTTTCTCTCTTGTGGGATCCGATAACACCGTCGACCGTGAGTCCGTTGAGCATGCTCGACAATTAGCGGCGCAACAAGAAGCAGACGAACAAGCATCACATAAGCCAGAGCATGGTTCTCATGGTGCAGCACAACACGGCAAGACCGCTGCGCTAGCACTCGGAGCACTCGGCGTGGTGTACGGCGACATCGGTACAAGTCCTCTGTATTCGTTCAAAGAAGCTTTCACAGAAAAATCCCACATTATGACCGTGGACGAAATCAACGTCTTCGGGATTTGCTCTCTCGCTTTCTGGTCACTCATCATCATCATCTCCATCAAGTACCTGATGTTCGTCATGCGCGCAGACAACAACGGCGAGGGTGGAATTCTCGCTCTTACTGCCATGCTTCTTCCCCGTCGTGGCGAAGTAGTTCGCAACAGTGCATTCCTCATCACGCTTGGCGTATTCGGCACCGCGCTTCTGTACGGCGACGGCGTCATCACACCCGCAATTTCTGTTCTGTCCGCAGTGGAAGGTCTTGAGAAAGTCTCAGCCGGACTTGCAGATTGGGTGATACCCATTGCAATAGGAATCTTGATGGCTCTGTTTGTTGTCCAGAAACGAGGGACGGGCGCAGTCGGCAAAGTTTTTGGACCCATCATGATTGTGTGGTTCACCACGATTGCGATCCTTGGCCTCATGCACATCACAGATGCACCACGAATCATCGAATCTGTCAATCCGTACTACGCGTACCAATACTTCACACACGAAACAGGGCGTGCATTTCTCTCTCTCGGATCAATTTTCCTTGTGGTCACAGGAGGTGAAGCACTGTACGCAGACATGGGGCACTTCGGACGTCGACCAATTCTTGCGGGTTGGTATGCAGTCGTTCTGCCTGCACTTGTCTTGAACTACTGGGGCCAAGGCGCTTATCTTCTCAACCCTGAACATGCAGAAAACGTTGAAAGCATCTTCTACAGCATGGTTCCCGATTCAATTTTGCTTCCAATGGTCATCTTGGCCACCATGGCCACCATCATCGCTTCGCAAGCATTGATCTCGGGTGTGTTCTCACTGACTGCGCAAGCAGTGCAACTTGATTACCTTCCTCGTATCAAAATTCGACACACATCACATACGCATTCGGGTCAAATCTATGTACCACTCGTGAATTGGCTTCTGATGATTGCTTGTATCGGGCTAGTTCTCGGATTCAGAACGTCATCAAATCTTGCGGCTGCGTACGGAATCGCCGTCACCATGACCATGGCCATCACGACTCTTATTTTCTTCAGAGTTCTCACTGATAAGTGGAAGTGGAAGCAGTGGCAGGCATTTGCACTCTGCATACCGCTTCTCATTGTCGAGGCGGGATTCCTCGGCGCAAACCTCATCAAGATCCCTCATGGCGGATGGTTTGCACTAGCGGTCGGCGTTATCTTGCTAGTTCAAATGCAGACTTGGCGCCGCGGCCGTGCCTTAGTTGCTGCACGCATTCATCGCGGTGAGCGCCCCATTGCTGAAGTTCTTGACGAGACCGAGGACATCAAGCGCGTTAACGGAACTGCGGTCTTTATGTTCAAAGATTTAGGCAAAGCTCCCCCAGCGCTTGTGAACAACTTGCGTCACAACAAAGTGCTGCATAAGAACACGTTGATCGTTTCAGTTGAGACATCAGACTTGCCTCGCGTTGAGATGAAAGACCGTGCCACCGTGACAAAAGTTGGACCAGGCGTATCGCAGGTGCAATTGGAATTCGGATTCATGGATGAACCAGATGTCCCCGCAACTCTGGCCGCAATGAATCATCCTGGACTTGAGATTGATGTTGATGACATCACGTACTTCATCGGCCACGAGTCAATCATTGCGGGCAAGGCGCCGGGAATGAACCCACTCCAAGAACACCTTTTCGTATTTCTCAACCGCGGCGCCGACAGCGCAAGCCGATTCTTCAACTTGCCTGTCAACCGCGTGTTTGAAGTTGGTTCTCACGTTGAGATTTAATCTGCTGCATTAACCGCAGCACCACGAGTGATGTTGCAGTCCCTACGCACCATCCAGCAAGAACATCCGATAGCCAATGAACATTGAGGGCCAATCTGCTCCACGCCATTGCGACGCACGAGAAAAGCCCAACACCAACTAATGCGCGTTGTCGAGAGGGATGAATCTGCGACAGCAAGACAACAGCAGCCACCACAAATGCTGTGGTATTAGCAACGTGACCCGACGGAAAACTTCCGGCAGTTGCATTCACAACCCAAAACTCCTTTGGAGGTCGCGCAACTGAAGTCCAATCTTTGAGGCTGGCAACCACCACCGAATTCATCTGCACCGCAATCCAAGGAATGGTGGCGCTCAGCAGAGAACCCGTTGACCGCCAGATATGCAGACCACATAGAACAGACAAAGGCAGAAGGACATAGATAACGCCCACCGATGTGACGACCTGAGCTGCAGATGTCATGAATGGGTTGTTGGCAAACAATTCCCACACGTTTTGATCGATGGTGTCCACAACAGAAGCGACGACAACATTCACAGCATTAACCGTACCGAGAGCGTGGCTCGCCAGCGATACATTTCATTCTGTGAGCTCGACTGCACTTCCAAGCATCTTTATTGGTCATGGAAGCCCAATGAACACTCTTGAGATGAATCGGTTTACCGAAACATGGCAGCAACTCGGGATGTCACTTCCCCGTCCGCAAGCAATTCTGATGATTTCAGCACATTGGTTTGTTAATGCCACCGCCGTCACCGCCATGGCCCAACCTCGGACAATTCACGATTTCTCAGGGTTCCCTGACGAACTTTTTGCCTATCAACACAACGCACCCGGTAGCCCCGACCTCGCACATCGAGTTATTGAGCTCTTGACCCCAATGTCGGTTGTGGCTGATGACTCACAATGGGGCCTCGACCATGGAACGTGGTCTGTACTTGCGCATCTGTATCCCTCTGCGGATATTCCCGTTGTTCAACTATCTATCAATGCTTCGCTTCCTCTTCACGAACACGTCACGATTGGTCGACGACTGGCACCACTGTGTGATGAAGGGGTTCTCGTTCTTGGAAGTGGAAACATTGTGCACAACTTGTCGCGCATCAACTGGACAGCTGGCGACACGGGTTACGACTGGGCCGACCGCTTTGACGTACACGTCGCAGAACTAATCAATTCCGACCCATCAACCGTGGCTCAGGCAGTAGATCATCCTGATTGGGCAATGGCCGTTCCCACGCCAGAACATTTTCTGCCCCTCGCATACATCGCGGGAATCGCAAGCCAACGCGGGTCATCTATCAAGCGATTCAACCAATCGCGAACGATGGGTTCATTATCTATGACGTCCTACATCGCCGCTGACAGTTAGTTGTTTTCAAGTCGTTCTGCGCGCAACGCAGAACGACGCACTTTGCCGGCATCATCACGAAGAGCAAAGTCCACGAATTCAAATGTACGAGGAACTTTGTATGTGACTAATCGTTCACCAAGAAAAACCTTCAATTCATCGATGGACAAGGCGTCTCCGTCTGCCTCGATGATTGCGTGAACAACATTGCCCTTGTCTTCGTCTGGAAGACCAATAACAGCACACGACCTCACGGACGGATGTTCTTGAATTGCAGATTCAATTTCAGCTGGATAAATGTTTGCGCCACCCGACAGAATCATGTCGGCTGCGCGATCACCTAAGTAGAGGTACCCATCTGCATCCAATCGACCCATATCACCGAGCGATTCCCATCCGCCTTCACGTGTCCTCGCTGATGCACCGAGATATTTGTATGTCGGAGTCTCACGCAGACTTCGCATCCACACTTCTCCCATCTCACCAACGGGCACTTCACGACCATCTTCATCAGCAATCATCACGGTTCCGGGAGCCACTTTCCCGACAGAACCGCGATGTGCCAACCACTCCGGACCACTGATGACGGTTGCAGTTTGTGCTTCAGTCCCCGCATACAACTCGAAGATTCGTTCTGCGCCTAGCCAATCGATCCATGCTTGCTTCAACCATTCAGGGCACGGCTCAGCCAGATGCCAGACCACACGTAGAGAAGATAAATCGCGAGACAATCTTTCCTCATCTGGAAGTCGAAGAATTCGCTTCATCATGGTGGGGACCATATAAAGGACTGTGCCTCGATGAGTCTCAATTGCTTCCAGCGTTTGCGATGCGTCGAATCGTGGCAACAACGCCACTTTCAGCCCATTCAACAACGCCTGACAGCTCCACACCGCTGGGCCGTTGTGATACAGCGGTCCGGGCATCACGAGACAACCACCAGGGTCCATCAGTAAAGGAGGTGGTGCATCAGGATTCAGCTCGGCCGGATCACCAGACACGATGAGTTTTGGACGTCCAGTACTTCCGCCTGACGTTGGGGCTTTCCATGCTGCTGATGTCACATACGGAAGATGCGAGGCGTCGCGTCGTGGAGCGCGAAACCCGAATGGAATGCATGTGCGTCCGTTGTACGCGTTCTCTTCTGCGCCAACAATCGCCGACGGATTCGCAAGTTCAAGAATTGCGTCTAACTCTCTCTGTGGCAAACGAGAAGAAATTGGTTGTGGAGTTGCGCCCAATCGCCATGCCGCAACGTACGCAATGAAGAAATCAATGCTGTTTGGCACCGCAACAGTCACCATGTCGCCTTCGCGAGTGCCATTCTCAGCTAAGTGCACCGCAAGGCTGTATCCCTCATCAATCAGTTGACGTCGGGTGATTGAGGCACCATCACACGTGATGGCAATCGCATCTGGCTGTTCAGCCGCAAGGTCTTCTAGCCGTTGAATAAAAGAAATCATCGCGTTCTATTCCCCCCGGTGATGCGAATGAGCAACAAAAAAACTAGCCGTGCGCCCCTTTAGAAAAAGACGCCTGCCATCTAAACAACGTGAGAACAAGAATGAGAATTCCCACTGCACCAGCGAAAATGAGTGCGTCTAACGGCGTTTCTTTCTTTAGTAGACCTTCGATTCCCTTGACCGCCATAAAGATGACAAGGACATCAATGATGGATTTCTTCAGGTCGTTCAGCGAATCAACGCGCAGCCATTCGGGAACCTTCAGTTCATCAATAAATAACTCGTATAAACCAATTACAACAATGAGTTGCACAATCGAGATGAGATACATATCAATGACACTCAGCAATCGAACAACGGAGAAATCGCTGCGCCATTCACCTTGCATCAAGTCAATAATGAGTTGAACCGATTTTGCTACAGACCAACCAAAAGATGCGATGGTGGTGATTGACAAACCAGCCACCGCAATCAGCACTAGATACCGCGATGAGTTCAAGAGACGATTCAAAGGTTTTTCTGGCACATTGGACATGCGCCTACCGTAGTCAGATAATCAGAGAGAAAAGTGGAAGCGACAGAAAGCTGAACAGGGTTCCGGTTCCCACCATTGCCACCACAAGTTCTTCATCAAGCCCAGCAGCAATTGCCACAACTCCGGCCGTCACCATTGGGGGCGCCGCACTCTGCAGCACCGACGCGGACCACTCAATACTCGAAACATCCCCAAAGGCTGAACCAATGAGCAACAGCGCGAGAGGGGCAGCAACCATCTTGACGGACAGCCCACCAACAACAATCCACTTCACACGCGAACTCCAGCGAAGGTTGAATCGTGCTCCAAGGACCGCCATCGCAACAGGGGCCACGGTGAGACCGACACCGTCCAGAACCGAAAGCGCCTGAGACGGAATGTCTATTCCTCGCACAGCCACGCTCACCAGCAACGCGATGAACGGAGTAAACCGTGACACTCGATGGGCAACTGAACGCCATCCTGATGCAGATGCACCGTATTTCCCCGCAACCCACGAGCCATAGAGCGAAAGTGCAAGGAATGTCCCAAGTTGGTCGTAGGTCACTGCTGCAGCAACGTGACTATCTCCAAGAAGAGTTCGCACAACTTCTATTCCGAGAAAACTTGTATTCCCAAGGACAGCGACCAACAACAGTGCACCAATTTGCGATTGTGACCATGCGAGGCGACGACCTGCAATCAGTACGACAGCGCCACAGAATCCCATTGAACCCCATGCAGCAAGAACCGGAATTCCAGACGCCCCCGTGATCTCTACTTGCGAAACTTTGGCAACAATTACCGCTGGAAGTGCAACATTGATGACATAACGATCTGCCCACTGCAACCATTTGGGAGGAACAGCAATTCTCGACTGACTTGCCCACCCCAAAAGGAACACAACCACCACCACGAGAAGCACCTACCGAAACTAGTGGAAGCATCTGACGCTTGAAGGAAAGGTCCGCATGAGGACTGTGGGACAATGACATATGGCCGTGACGCAGCACCACCTTGTCTCTCCCATCATGGGAACCGTGTTTCACATCAAAGTCAAAGTTGGCGACACTGTGCGCGCCAACACAGAGGTTGTGATTATCGAGTCAATGAAGATGGAACATCCAGTGGAGGCGGGTTGTGATGGAATCATTGCGGACATCAAGGTCAGCGAAGGCGACACCGTTTCAGCTGGGCAGATTTTGATTATCGCAACCCCAGGCACAAACCCCGCACGCACCATTGATTCGGATGACAGCGACACAACAACATCCGAACGCCAGGATCTCAACCGTTACAACGAGCGCCGATTCCTCACCACCGATGACGCACGACCCGATGCTGTGGAGAGACGACACGCCAAGGGTCAACGAACAGCGCGGGAGAATGTTGCGGATCTTCTCGATGCAGGATCATTCATGGAATACGGTTCGTTTGCTGTTGCCGCACAACGGAAGCGTCGGTCGATGGAAGACCTCATCGCAAATACTCCAGCCGATGGTCTTGTTGGCGGTCTCGGCACCGTCAACGCAGAACAGTTCCCTGGCGATGCATCGCGAGTGGTGGTTGCGTCATATGACTACACCGTCCTTGCAGGAACACAAGGATTTCTCAATCATCGAAAGAAAGACCGCCTGTTTGATGTTGCCGAACGGCGCCGCACACCAGTGGTGTTGTTCGCCGAGGGCGGTGGAGGACGACCCGGAGACACCGATTCACCTGGTGTGGCGGGACTTGATTGCCTTGCGTTTTCTTATTTTGCCCAACTCTCGGGTCTTGTGCCATTGATTGGAATTACTTCGGGCTATTGCTTTGCCGGCAATGCGGCGCTTCTGGGATGTTGCGACGTCATCATCGCAACAGAGAACTCAAACATTGGTATGGCGGGTCCCGCAATGATTGAAGGTGGAGGCCTTGGAAAAGTACTCCCAACAGACATCGGACCAATTGATGTCCAGACCCACAATGGCGTTGTTGATGTTCGCGTTGAAAATGAGGCGGAAGCAGTTGAAGTCGCAAAGAAATATCTCTCATACTTTCAAGGCGACATCACCGATTATCGACGTCACGATGATGTCATCATGCGGGATCTCGTTCCTAGCCAGCGAACTCGGGTGTACAACGTTCGCACGGTACTGAACGCACTAGCGGACATTGACTCGTCTCTTGAATTACGCCCTACCTTTGGAGTCGGAATTCTTACCACTCTCATGCGAATAGAAGGACGTCCCGTGGGTGTCATCGCAAACAACCCCGCGCATTTAGGTGGTGCCATCGATGCCGACTCGGCAGACAAAGCAGCACGTTTCATTCAATTGTGCGACGCGTACGAGATTCCCATTGTCAGTCTGTGCGACACTCCAGGATTCATGGTGGGCCCAGAGGCAGAGCACTCGGCGCAAGTGAGACACTTTGGTCGCATGTTTGTCACCGCAGCAAGCGCCACGGTTCCATGGATAACAGTTGTTCTTCGCAAAGGTTATGGATTAGGAGCACAAGCCATGGCGCGTGGAAGTTTCCATACGAACGACATGACTATTGCTTGGCCAACGGGTGAGTTCGGTGGCATGGGTCTCGAAGGCGCAGTCCGGCTTGGCTATCGAAAAGAACTTGAAGCAGTGGAAAATGACGCTGAACGCGACGAACTTGAGGCAGCACTCATTGCTCGTGCGTACGAAAACGGCAGCGCCCTCAACACTGCAAGTCACATGGAGATAGACGACGTCATCGATCCAGCCGATACTCGTGCTCGAATTCTGTCAGTGATTGGTGAAACCAAATCATGGAGAACACGTGACGGCAAGAAACGGCCAATGATTGACACGTGGTAAGAGTCGGACTGATGTCCGAAAGTTTGTTCGTTAAAAACTTGCTAAACCGTCACGCAACTGTTGTGCCAAGGCATCATCTGAGAATTGCAACGACTCTGCGTTGAGTTTTTCGTGAATTGCAGGCGCCGTGACCTGTGCAACAACAGTTCCACCCAACAATGACAAAACTTCGGCCGTTGCCTGTGCTGCGTGCACTGCACCACCGGGCCCTGGGCTGACGGCAATGACCATCGACTTCTTGCCGATGATTGGCCCCTTCATGAAGGGACGAGAGGCCCAGTCAATGAGGTTCTTTGTTGCAGCTGAGTACGAGTGGTTGTATTCCGGAGTCGCAATGATGACGCCATCTGCTTCGGCTACGGCTGTGCGAAGAGCCGCAACAATCTCAGGCACTGTCTCTCCGTCTAGGTCTTGGTTATAGAGAGGTAGGTCCGAGATATCGAACAATGCAATGTTTGTTCCAGCCGGTGCGAGCGAAGGCAGAGACTGCAACACCTTCGAGTTGAACGAGTCTTTACGGAGCGAACCAGAGAAAGCAATAAGAGTTGTCATTGTCGTTTGACGATACGCAGACCATGTGCGTTATCCCACATTGAAAGAACAAGTTCATCGCCTACCACTTCGACTAAGTGCACCCGAACGATGTCTATCTCGAAGAATTCGCCACCTGCAGGACTCTCAGGCCGCCATGCCTGGGCGACGGCCGCATCCAAGGGGTACGCCACCCCGCTCACCGATGCATCTCCCCCCTCCATGTCTTCATGAAGTGGCGCTGAATAGAAGCACACACGAGGGTCACGATGAAGGTCATTGGCCTTTCTGGCAGCCGTCATACTTCCGCACCACATTCGGCCCTCATTGAAAAATACGTTGATGCCACTTAAACGCGGAGAGCCATCGACCCGCACCGTACCAAGGACATGGTGCGGATGAGCATCAAAACGTGCTTTGATGCGGGCACCAAGATCGGGTGCCGCCGTCTCAACATCTGCCCACCGTGCCACGGGTTTCAAGGATAGGTGTCAGCGTGAGACAATACAGAGGTGAGCATTTCCCCACTTTTCGATCCGTCTGAATGGCGCGATGTCCCCGGTTTCTCATTCACCGACATCACCTACCACCGCGCACTTCATCAAGGAACAGTTCGTATTGCATTCAATCGTCCTGAGGTACGTAATGCATTTCGTCCTCACACGGTGGACGAGTTGTACACCGCACTTGACCATGCACGAATGACCACCGATGTGGGTTGTGTCCTGCTCACCGGAAACGGTCCATCACCCAAAGATGGTGGCTGGGCATTTTGCAGTGGCGGAGACCAACGAATTCGCGGGAAAGACGGATACAAGTACGCGGAAGGCGAAACGGAAGACACCGTTGACCGTGGCCGTGCGGGTCGCTTACACATCTTGGAGGTTCAGCGGCTCATCCGTTTCATGCCCAAAGTTGTGATCTGCGTTGTCCCTGGCTGGGCGGCAGGTGGAGGCCATAGTTTGCACGTTGTCTCAGACCTCACCATCGCCAGTAAAGAACATGCTCGCTTCAAACAGACAGATGCAGATGTGGCGTCCTTTGATGGCGGATACGGCTCTGCATACTTGGCACGAATGGTGGGTCAAAAGCTTGCTCGCGAAATCTTCTTCCTCGGTCGCGAGTACTCCGCCGATGAGATGAAAGCCATGGGCGCCGTGAACGAGTCGGTCCCACATGCAGACCTCGAAAAAGTCGCACTGCAATGGGCAAAAGAAATTAACGGTAAGAGCCCTACCGCTCAACGCATGCTGAAGTTTGCTTTCAATCTTGTTGACGACGGGCTTGTCGGCCAACAAGTATTTGCCGGCGAGGCAACGCGACTTGCTTATGGAACCGACGAGGCCGCAGAAGGTCGAGAATCATTCCTTGAAAAGCGCGACCCCGATTGGTCTGCTTTCCCTTGGTACTACTAATCATCAGATGATTGTTTCCATCTCAGATTCGCTTGACGAACGTCTTCAAGCGTTCCGATGGCGAGATCGACAACTGGCGAGCAGCAACGACCGCAAAGAAAAGGTGGGCGCTGGATTGTTTGTGGCCGAAGGAGACCTCGTTGTTGACCGTGCATTACTTGCAGGCTGTATTCCCGCTGCATTGTTGTGCGACGAATCAATGTCTCATCGATACGAATCTCAACTTGCTACCACCACCATCTACACCGCCGATGAGACTGTGAGGCGCGATGTCACAGGACTTGGAGTTCCTTTACGCGCAATGGGTCTGTTTCAACGACCACCGTTAACGTCTATCTCGTCACTATTAGGTTCCACGCGGCGACTCGTTGTTGCTGAATCCATCGATAACCCCACAAACCTTGGTGCCATCATCCGAAGTGCGGCTGGCCTTGGGTGGGATGGAATCGTTCTGTCTAGCGGCAGTGCAGACCCACTTGCACGACGCGCATTGCGGGTATCAATGGGTACTGGGCTCATGGTGCCGTTTGCACGACTCGACGCCCATGAAAACATTCACGACATGCTGCGTCACCATGGATTTCGCACGTTTGCCCTCACCCCTCGGGAAACTGGCGTCACTCTTCGTTCAGTCTCCGTATCACCCACTGATCGAGTCGCCATCTTTCTCGGCAGTGAACGAGACGGGCTAGACAACGACACCATGATGAATGCAGACGAGATGATTCGCATTCCCATGCATTCATCCGTTGACTCCCTCAACGTTGCAGCCGCAGCAGCCGTCGCTCTCTACGAACTGGGCCCAAGCTAGAAAATCATTGGTTTCGAAGATGTTCTGCAGCATTCACAACATACGTCGCTAGCTGTTGAACAACCGAATCACGATCTTGCTCGGGCAGAAGATGCATCGTCTGCTCGATGGCACTCGCCATGTGCTTCAGCCATCGATCTCGGGCCTGTGCATCGATGGGAAAGGTGCCATGCCGCATGCGCAACATGGGATGACCACGTTGTTCCATGTAATCGTGCGGCCCACCCCAGTATTGAATGAAGAACAGTGATAACCGATGTCGCGCTTCTTTGGTATCGGTTCCGTCGGGATACATAGACATCAAGACAATGTCTGTCTCAACCCCGTCGTAGAAGGCGTCCACCAGCGACACAAAGAAGTCCTGACCACAAATGTCAAAGACGCTGCGGTCGTCAGTTCCTGATGTCATCTACGCGAACTCTGGATCTTCCCAATTCGGAAAGATGTTTGGAAGGCCGTCACTGACACGATCTGGGTAGGCCGCAGCACGCTTTTCTAAGAAACTCATCACACCTTCTTTGGAGTCTGCGCTCTTTCCTCGCTCCATGATTCCGCGTGAATCAACTCGGTGCGCATCCATTGGGTGAGACGCGCCCAACATTCGCCACATCATTTGGCGCGACAGAGCAACAGAGACCGGAGCGGTGTTGTCTGCAATTTCACGTGCAAGTGTTTGTGCCGCTGACAACAAATCCTCCGGAGCATGAACGCTACGCACCAAGCCACCCGCCAATGCCTCATCTGCGCCAAATACACGCCCGGTATAGACCCATTCAGTCGCTTGTTGAATACCGACCAAACGAGGCAAGAAATACGACGAGCAAGCCTCGGGAACAATTCCTCGCTTCGCAAAAACAAAACCAAATTTTGCTGACTCGCTGGCGAGACGGATGTCCATTGGCAAAGTCATCGTGACGCCAACTCCCACGGCTGCACCGTTGATCGCCCCGATGACTGGTTTCAAGCTGTTAAAGATTCGAAGCGACACAAGGCCTCCGCCATCGCGCGGCACACCCTGTTTTGTTTGAACATCACTTCCACCCTTGGCGAATGTTTCACCACCAGATGACAAGTCGGCCCCGGCACAGTACGCACGACCCGACCCCGTAAAGATGACCACCTTGACATTGTCGTCTGCATCTGTGAGATCAAGTGCAGAAATGATTTCATGCATCATGCGGCCTGTGAAGGCGTTCATTTTGTCTGGACGATGCAACGTGATGGTGGCAATTCCGTCCGTGACGTCATAGTTGATGTCTTGAAAATCCATGGTCAGACCTTAGCGATGCACGTCACGCGCATCGGACTTGAACTACACGTCGAGGAACTTGCTGGAAGCAACTCCAGAACCCACGCCGCCGGCAACTGCCCCGATGACGAGGAGGACGATCATGACGCCATTGACGTACGACCCAGGAACAACTAGCGAACTCACTCCAGTTCCAGGCTTGAAGCCCGCAACTCCTGAACTCCACGCACTATTCAAAGCCCACAATCCACCACACGAGACGATGGCACCTAACAACCCTTGAATCAATCCTTCAAGAATGAACGGAACTCGAATGAACCAATCGGTGGCCCCTACAAGTTTCATCACTTCTATTTCTCTTCGTCGCGCGAAGATGGCAGTGCGAATGGTGTTCCAAATAAGAATGACTGCGACCGCCAACAGTACAAGCGACATTCCGATGGTGACGGTACGCACGAATCCGGAAAGCGTTGAGATGACATCAAACTCATCTTCTGCAAGTGACACTCCTGCCACCCCCGGAAGAGTTCGATACTGATTGGCCAAACTTCGCACTAACTCAGGGTCAGTTGTTGTTGGAACAACTTTGAACTGAGATGGAATGGTTTCAATACTGAGAAGACTGAGCGTGGTTGGATCTCCTGCAAACACCCGCTTTGCCTCTTCGAAACTCGCGGTCTTGTCGAGATACTCCAACTTGTCAATATCAATCACATTTGGTTGCGATTTAAGATTTTGCTCGATGAATGTCAATGCATCGGGGACAACATCTGGCCTAACAAAGACAATCATTCCAACATCGCCACGCCACTGCACCAAAAGATTGTCGAACGCACGTTGAATGAGGAATGTGGCGCCCACTAACAACAGCGAAACTGCAGATGTGATGACAGCCGCCACCGACAAAGTGACATTTCGACGGAAACTTGCGATTGTTTCGCGAATTGCATACGAAATCCTCTGAATCATTCGTACACACCTCGCTCTTGGTCACGCACGATGACGCCACGATCTAATTGAATAACTCTTCGGCGCATGGCGTTAACGACACGGTGGTCGTGAGTAGCCATGACAACCGTTGTTCCCGTTCGATTGATTGCGTCAAGCAGCTGCATGATGCCCTCGCCGGTTGCAGGGTCGAGGTTTCCTGTTGGCTCATCTGCCAACAAGATGAGTGGACGGTTCACGAATGCGCGCGCAATTGAGACTCGCTGTTGTTCTCCACCAGATAATTGATGCGGAAAGCGATCTTCTTTGCCCGACAAACCGACCAACTCAAGAACCTGTGGCACCTGATGTTCAATAACGTGCTTCGGCTTACCAATGACTTCTAGAGCGAACGCAACGTTTTCAAAGACCGTTTTGTTTGGCAGCAATTTGTAGTCCTGAAACACATTTCCCATGGTGCGACGCAAGTACGGAACTTGACTACTGGCCATCTCATTAATGTTGCGGCCGGCCACCCACACGTTTCCCCGCTCGGGGCGCTCTTGGCGGTTGATGAGACGCAAGAGTGTGCTTTTGCCAGAGCCAGATGGTCCCACAAGGAACACGAAGTCCCCCTTCGCAATATCGAAGGAAGCGTCGCGCACGGCCGGAATTTCCGAGCCATACATCTTGGAGACATTCTCAAGACGAATCATGAAGTACCACAACCTAGCAATGGCCTAGACCCCCTGGAGGGCGGCCATGAAACCCTTACTGGGCTTGCTCTGATTCCCTTCTCCAGCGCAAAAACCCCTCCATGAATTGGTCGAGGTCGCCGTCGAGAACGCTGGCCACATTTCCAGATTCAACGTCTGTTCGATGATCTTTCACCATCTGATACGGCTGAAGAACATACGAGCGAATCTGACTACCCCAGCCCACCATTGCGGTCTTGCCCGCAATACGAGCCTTCTC
>JBIIJW010000165.1:0-3851 GCA_044233525.1 Ilumatobacteraceae bacterium
GGAAAATGACGAACCGAAGACGCCAATTTCTACGGCGATACCGAGAGCTTCAATGGCCGCCACTGCTTGGGCGACGCGCAGCGGAGGTTCACCTTCTTCGAAGGGCTCAATGGTGAATTCAACGGTAACCACGACTGAAAGCCTAAGGGGCAACCTCGCCTCCCCTACAGGGGCAAAAACGGAAGCACGAGGGCGCAACTGTCTGGGAGTACCCGATGCGAGGACAGCCACCCCACCACATCGCCGAGTGGCACCCACGCCGTCTCACTCACTTCACCATCAGAGAACGAAAATGGGCCGTCGTGGCGACACAGATATGACGCAGAGAGCAACCGAACATCTGTGTCTTCGTACCCGCCAGTAGCAAGTGGCGTCAGCGAGACACCACGGAGACCCAACTCTTCATGCAATTCACGATGAGCCGCCTCATCAGCAGTTTCGCCAGGAGACATCACTCCGCCAACAGCAACATCCCACCAGCCTGGCCAAATGTCCTTAGTTTCCGCACGTCGATGGACAAGTAACTCATCGCGACTGGAGATAACTGCGATGAAGACGGCCCGATGACGAGCCGCCGTGGCCCGCATCTCGCTGCGTGAAATCACACGAATGACATTTCCAGCACGATCCACCTCTTCAACGTCTTCTTGTGGAGAGTTGGCAGGGTGCGCCGCCGATTCGCTCATGGTCTTGTGCCTACCATTAGGTATGAGCAAAAACACATTGTCCACCGATGCGGCACGCGATCAACACGGCAATCCCGCCGGGCTGTTAGAGCAGGCCAACGATGTGTTCGACGACATGGTGACATTGCGTCGCGATTTGCACGAATGGCCCGAGATCAGCAACCACTTGCCTCGTACTCGCGAACGTGTGTTGCAGTCCCTTGAGGGGCTACCGCTAGACATCACGTTGCACGAGACCACCAGTGGCATTGCAGCAATGTTGACTGGCGACAAGCCTGGTCCCACCGTGTTGTTACGCGCCGACATGGACGCATTACCCATGCCAGAAGACACCGATGTCGCGTTTAAGTCGCGCATGGACAACATCATGCACGCATGTGGCCACGACACGCACACCGCAATGTTGATGGGTGCGGCAAAAATTCTGTCGTCGCGCAAAGCCGACATTCCTGGTCGTGTGTTGTTTATGTTTCAGCCAGGCGAAGAGGGATACAACGGCGCTAGCGAAATGTTGAACGAAGGGTTGCTAGACGTAGGCACTGAATCTCCAGTCACCGGAGCTTTTGCCATTCACGCCGCGTCGAATATTCCCGGTGGATTCTTAGGAATCAAAGGCGGCACCATGATGGCATCCAGCGATTTCTTCAACATCACCATCAAGGGGAAAGGTGGCCACGGTAGTGCACCACACTTCACCTTGGACCCAGTTCCTGTTGCATGCGAAATTGTTCAGGCACTACAAACACTCGTGACACGACGCATTGATGTTTTCGACCCAGGCGTTCTTACTGTCACACAAATTCACACAGGAACAGCAAGCAATGTCATTCCTGAAACAGCGTTTATTAACGGAACAATTCGTGCCGTCAGTGAGCGCACACGTTCTCTTATTCACGATGGTGTACGCCGCGTTGCTGAAGGAATCGTTGCGGCTCATGAAATGGACGCAGACGTTGAAGTTCATCTCGGGTACGACGTCACCGTGAACGATCACGACTTTGCGTCTTTTGCAGCAGATGTCTCCACAGCGGTGTCGGGTGACCGCAATGTACGCATCATGGATAACCCCGTGATGGGCGCTGAGGATTTCAGTTATGTGTTGAATCGCGTGCCAGGATCCATGATGTTCCTAGGCCTCATGCCAGAAGGGATGGACATCATGAAAGCAGCACCAAATCACAGCAATCGGGCCATCTACGCAGAGGATTACATGCGTCGCGGCACAGCAGTCTATTCAGCGATGGCACTTCGTCATCTCGGCGCAACCCTCAGCTGATGTATCAATTCACACTTGATTGGATTAAAGCCAACTGGGACGAATCGTTATCGCTTCGTCACTGGTGGCAGTTAATGAATGAGGAGAAATTGTCGTTCCCTCGTTGGCCAAGTTCTTGGTTTGGTCGCGATTGCAGCGAAAAAGATCAGAACGACATCGCCCGCGCGTTTGCAGATTCGCGAGTGATCGGAGCACCAACTGGTCTTGGGGTTCTCATGGGCGCGCCTGTTGTCATGACATTTGGTACCGAAGAACAACAGCGTCGTTGGCTACCCAGCCTTGCAACAGGAACTGAAGGCTGGTGTCAGTTGTTCAGTGAACCCGGAGCCGGATCAGACCTTGCAAGCGTGTCGTGCAAAGCGGAACGTGACGGTGACGAATGGATCATCAACGGCCAGAAAGTGTGGACCTCTGGTGCTCTGCATTCACAACGCGGAATGCTTGTGGCACGAAGCGATTTTGATCAACCGAAACACAAAGGCATGACGTACTTCATTATTGATCTTGAACAGCCAGGAGTTGAGATTCGGCCTATCAAGCAGATGAATGGTGCGGCGCACTTCAACGAAGTGTTCTTCACAGATGCACGTGTTAGCGACGCAGACCGCATCTCGGGTGTCAATAACGGTTGGGCAATTACAGCGGCCACCTTGGGATTTGAGCGAAGCGGGCTATCTGAAGGTGCTGGTGGCGGTGTGCGCGTTCCGACCGGAAAGCAAGCTGGCTATCTCGACCGCAAAGTTGGAGAGATTGTTGAGCACTTCAAGGCATCGAAGTCACATCCAGATGAATACGGTGGCCTTTTATCAACGCTCCAGACTCTGCCAGGTGCTTCACACATGACCGACGTGCAGAAGGACAGCATGGTGCAACTGTTCAGCAACGAAAAGATCGCAGAAATCACGCGCGATCGAATCACATCAATTGCAAAAAAAGGTGGATCGCCAGGGCCCGAAGCATCGACCATGAAATTGCATTGGACCAATGGGCTCCGTATTTCGCGCGACCTTGGTATGGAACTTCTTGGTGCTGAAGGCATGTTGGAAGGACCCGATTTGCCTGCAGAAGGAAAAGTGCAACACTTCTTTTTGTCAATGCCATCGGCATCCATTGCCGGCGGTAGTGATGAAGTACAACGAAACATCATCGGTGAGAAAACACTCGGCTTACCAAAAGATGCACAGCTAGATCCAAAAACTCCGTTCAAAGACATTCCAAAGAACTGATATGACAATTATTTCAAGCGGCATCTGCACGCCACGCAATCTTTCCATTGATGCAAAAGGCAGCATCCACGACGACGAGACAGCTCGTCAATTGGGCTTTCGCGGTGGCACGGTTGCAGGCGACATTCACCTCGAACAATTCGGTGGCATTTTGCTCTCCGCTTTCGGACAACAATGGTTTGAAACTGGCTCTCTCAGCATGTACTTCATGCACGCCACATCAGATGCAGAACCTGTTGAAGCAACTCTTGACACCGGCGATCTGTCCAGCCCCATCAGCAATGCCCAAGTAACAGCGCACATGCACACTCCAGACGGAATCACCGTTGCAGAGGGAACAGCCAGCGTGGGGTCTACAAATTCTCCAACTGCTTTAAATGCACGCGATCGTCGTTTCGTTGATGCATCGCAGTTGAAGATGTTGCGTCACGCCACATCTGGTCGCCCGCTTGAAACCCTCACTCGACAGGCACAAGGTGCAAATCAGCGGCTTCGCCACTCACGCAACATCATGACCGCACCACTTGATTGGTATATCGGTGATTCCCCATGGGGTGGCCCTATTTGCTCTCCTCTTACAACGTGTCAACTTCTTGTCAGTGGTATGACGAAGTCGATCGAAGAGGAATGCGGCGAGTTTGTGGGCCTATACGGAGCAATTGA
>JBIIJW010000166.1:0-3815 GCA_044233525.1 Ilumatobacteraceae bacterium
CACTTCGAGGCGGGCTAGTTCTGGTGATTGCTGCAGCATTGCCAGACATGTTGGATGGCGCGCTTGCCAAGGCATCGAATACCGCAAGTCAGCGCGGAGCATTTTTCGACTCAGTCATCGACCGTGTGACGGATTCAGTTCTTTTCGGCGGTGTTGCGTGGTACTTCGCTTCTGAAAAGAGTCCCCACTTGGCATTGCTTCCCATGGCCATCATGGGTGTCTCATCGCTGATTTCGTACGAGCGAGCTAAAGCGGAGTCTTTAGGTTTGTACGCCAAAGGCGGATTAATGGAGCGCGCTGAACGGATTGTTGTTCTGTGCATCGGTTTATTGTTTGATTCGCTATTGGTTCCCATCATGTGGATCATGCTGGCGCTCACAGTCATCACCGCAATTCAACGATTCGTTCAGGTGTGGCGACAAGCTGAAGTGTCCGCAACCACCGCAGCAAAACGAGAAGTTCGTCGTGTTCGTCGTGTCACGCGCCAAAGTGCGCGCGGCGCTCGACGCCAGTTGTCCGTGGTGTCGCGCCAACGCAGGCGCCAACGTAATGGCTAACCCACTCGACGATCTCAGTGACGCCGTCACGGTCGGTGGCTATCGTCTCGGCTCTCTTGTCGCTCGGCTCACTCCCGCACCGGTTTCCCAAAGTGCCGCGGCATTGCTGGCGCCTGGTATAGCTCTGTCTCTTCGAAGTCGACGACACATGATTGAACGACATCTTCGTCGCGTTAATCCGTCGCTCTCTGGTTTCGCTTTGCGTCGTACATCGCAAAAAGCCTTCGATAGCTACATGCGTTACTACTCAGAGAGTTTTCGTTTGCCCAGTTTGTCGAAAAAGTATGTGGATAAATGTTTCTCTGTTGATGGTTTTCATCATTTAGAAGAAGCGTTGGATAAAGGAAATGGTGTTATTGCTGCATTACCGCATCTTGGCGGATGGGAATGGGCGGGTCGCTGGATTGCCGACAGAGGGCGGGGAATCACCGTTGTTGTCGAGCCTCTGCATCCACCAGAGCTCTTTGATTGGTTCGCCAAACTTCGTAGTGATTTAGGAATGAATGTTGTTCCTCTAGGACCGAACGCTGCGCCCACAATTTTGGCTGCATTGAAGCGCAACGACATCGTGTGTCTCTTGAGCGATCGCGATATCCAGCGCACCGGAGTGGAAGTGGAATTCTTTGGAGAGAAAACCACACTGCCCGCCGGACCAGCAATGCTGGGTATTCGTGGCAATACACCCGTGCTGCCGATGGGTGTGTATTTCACAGATGCTGTCGACGGTCACCACGCTGTTGTCCGACCACCGTTGCGTCTTGAGAAAATCGGAAGTTTGCGAGAGTCGGTGGCCGTCGGAACACAAGCTCTTGCGCACGAACTTGAAGGATTGATTCGTCGCGCACCAGAGCAGTGGCATTTGTTTCAGCCGAATTGGCCAAGTGACCCCGGCTACAACGATGTGGTTACTTCGTAACGAATGCTTGCAATGATGTGGTGGCTCCGGGGGTCACCGAGTACCACACCCATGTGCCTTCTTTTCGTGACTCCACCAATCCTGCTTCGCGAAGCACCTTGAGGTGATGGCTAATGGTGGGCTGAGATCGGTCGAGTGGCTCTACCAAATCGCAGGAACAGACACCGTTGTTTCCGGCACGTCGTACGAGATCGAAGAGGCGCAGTCGCGTTGGGTCGGCGAGGGCACCAAAGACCGCCGACAAAGCTTCTGCCTGATTCTCGGTGAGTGGGCGTGAGTGAATGGTGAGTGAACGCTGAGTTGCCACATCTCCACAATACATAGATAATCATCAATGTGTTGGTATATTGATGATTGTCTAAATAGATATCTCTCGAGAGGAGACCCTATGTCGCGCGTGCAAGTTGCCCTAAATGTTGGAGACCTCGACCAAGCAATTTTGTTCTACACAAAAATGTTCGGAGTAGGTCCAGCAAAAGTTCGAGAAGGCTATGCCAATTTCGCAATTGCAAATCCACCACTGAAATTGGTTCTCATCGCTGGTCATGGTGAACCAGGAACAATGAACCACATTGGCGTTGAGGTAGAGAGCACCGACGAGGTATCAGACAAAATCCAGCAGGCCGTGTCGCTGGGGTTGCCCATTGAAGTTCAAGAGAGCACCACATGCTGCTTCGCCGTTCAAGACAAAGTGTGGGTGAAAGGCGGCGAAGTTGCGTGGGAGTGGTACACCGTTCTCGATGATGCACCAACAGATACGTCGTTAAAGCCAATGCCCATCATGTTGGGGGTCCCAGCTGCTGGTAACTGTTGTGGACCAGAGGGATGCGACTAGACCTCCGACACATCGCTGCCGAATTTTTCGGTACGGCACTTCTCGTTATGGCGGTGGTGGGTTCAGGCATCATGGCTCAGAACCTCACGACCGATGTCGGAGTTCAACTGTTGGCAAATGCAATTGCAACGGGTGGGGCACTACTAGGGCTCATCACGGTATTTGCTCCATTGTCGGGAGCATCGTTTAATCCGGTGGTCACTGTTGTGATGGCGGTTGTTCATCGAAGCGTCAACGCAGTCGGTCTGGCATGTGATGTGGTTGCTCAAACTGCTGGCGCGGTGGTGGGGGCTGTCGTAGCCAACATCATGTTTGCTCATCCATTCATCGAGACATCGTCAAAAATTCGAACTGGGGGACCAACGTGGTTCTCTGAAGTTATTGCCACTGTTGGTTTACTGCTGATCATCCGTGGTGGTCAGCAAGCAGGGGCAAATGTTGCGGCCTTAGTTGCCGCCTGGATCACAGGCGCCTATTGGTTCACGTCATCCACCAGCATTGCTAATCCAGCGGTTGGTTTTGGACGGATGTTCTCGGACTCATTTGCTGGAATAGCTCCTGAGTCGTGGCCCATGTTCGCTGTGATGCAAATCATTGGTGGTGTCGTGGGGCTGTTGTTCATTTCTTTTCTGTGGCCCTCGGAGAAGAAATCTCAATGAGTGGAATTTTGTTTCTCTGCATTCATAACGCAGGTCGTTCACAGATGGCTGCTGGATTTGCTCGAGACCTATCTGGCGGACAGGTTGACATTTTTTCGGGAGGATCAGAGCCTGCCGAGCACGTGAACCCAGTTGCTGTTCAGGTCATGAACGAACTTGGAATCGACATCTCGCAGTATCAGCCTCAGAAGTTCACCGATGATCTGCTCAGCAAGGTTGATGTGGTGGTCACCATGGGATGTGGCGACACATGCCCGTTTATTCCAGGCAAGACCTACCTTGATTGGCCGCTCGATGATCCCAAGGGAAAATCTGTTGACGAGGTGCGGATCATTCGCGACGAGATTAAATCTCGCGTAAAAGATTTGTTAGCTCAGTTGTAGATAGAGAAGAGTTCGGCAATGGCCTTTGCTTGGCCACCCGAGGTCGACGACATCACCGCAATTGGTTGCACGCCGCCGTTGGCCCATTCTTCAAAACGGTCGCGAACGCGAGTGGCAGAGCCACTAATGGTGCAATCGTCTAGCCAGCGGTCAGACATGAGTGATGTGATTTTGTCTTTCTCCCCCGCAGTCAAAGCCGATTCAATTGCATCCATTTCTTCGGCGTATCCAGCTGCTCGCCAATAGTTGCGGTAGTTGGGGAGCGAGACGTATCCAGTGAGTGTCTTGCGGTTGATTGCTCGTGCTGCTTCGATGTCGTCGTCAATCACGGTTGGAATCATGTTTGCGAGAAAGAAACCGTCCCGAGTGGCATTCGGGACCTCTGCGAGTTGTGATTGCATGCGGCTCAGCGATGCGTTGGCCCAAATTGCGCCTTCTGAAATGTCGCTAGCGAGTTGCAGCATC
>JBIIJW010000167.1:0-3811 GCA_044233525.1 Ilumatobacteraceae bacterium
GGGACTCCATGACCCCAACCATGAGGCACGCTCACCACGCCGGGCCGTACGGCATCGGTGACTTCGGCGGGAATCTCAATTTCGCCCACGCGGCTCGAGATGCGAATTGTTGCGCCATCGGTGATTCCGAAACGTTGTGCATCGTCTGGGTGGACATGCGCAGTGCATGACAACGATCCTTTGGTCAACACGTTGATGTTGTGCATCCATGAGTTGTTTGATTTCAATTCACGGCGACCAACAAGAACCATGTCGTGTTGCGACGGCGATGTCAATAATGCATGCAAACGCTTCATGTCATCCAACAAAGGTTGCGGAGCAATCTCAATCTTTCCTGTTGGTGTCCGCAGTGCTTCCGGGAAACGCGGTTCAAGCGGACCCATGTCAACACCATGCGGATTCGCCAACATCACATCAAGGGACAATCCATGTGGATTCGCACCGAAAGCCGCACCGTATGGACCTGTGTGCAACATGAAATCAAGAATGCGCGCAGTTCCACGTCGACCATCTTTAGAAAGTTCCGAAATGATTTCGTCTGCATCACGTCCTGAAATGGGAGACGATGAATTTGCAACAGCCGATGTCACCATTGCAGACACCATGTTGTCGTCAAGGACAGAAACATCACACGTTGCACCAAGTCCTTGCAGAATTCCACCAAGCTTCAGAATGATTTCCCATTCATCTGGTTGTGATGGATCTTTTTGCAACACAGGCTCGCTGTAGTTGCCAACATTGCGCACCGCATATGTGTACAGACCAACATCAAAGTGATTCTTCTCAAGTGCAGATGGCGATGGAAGAATGACATCTGCGTGTCGCGTGGTTTCATTGAGATAAATATCGACCGACACCATAAATTCAAGATCTGCAAACGCAGCATCCAGTTGCGCAGAGTGTGGCGTTGACATGATGGGGTTTCCACCAACCGTGATGGCACCGCGAATCTGATTCTCACCAGGGGTCATGATTTCTTCCGCCATCACTGCAACGGGATATTCACCAAGAACTTCAGGCTTCTTGCTGACACGGCTATGTCCCCGACCAGTCGCAAAACCCTTGCCTTTACCAGCTGTTCCACGAGTGGTTGCGCTACCTGCAAGTGGCGTTGTAATCATTGCGCCACCGCGCTTGTCAAAGTTTCCCGTGACGATGTTCAACACATTCACCAACCATGCGTTCAGGGTTCCGAATGACACCGTGTTCACACCAATGCGTCCGTACACAGCCGAGGTAGGCGCAGCACACATTTCTCGCGCAATGCGAGTAATGACATCAGCAGGAACTCCAGTCATCTCGGCCACGGCGAGCGGAGAGAACGGTGCAACCGCTGCACGCACATCATCAAGACCATTGGAGATAGATGCAATGCGTGGCTCTACTTTTGCGATGTTCTCAGCAAACATCACATGCAACAGCGCAGACATGAACAAGCCATCTGTTCCCGGACGAATGGACACCCATTCGTCTGACTCTTCTGCTGTCTTCGTCCGACGTGGATCAACCACCACAACTTTTCCGCCGCGAGCACGAATGGCTTGAAGACGACCTGGGTAATCCGGTGCAGTGCACAAACTTCCATTTGATGCATACGGGTTTGCACCAAGCATGAGCAAGTAGTCCGTGTGATCGATGTCTGGTACAGGAATGCTTTGCGCCGTTCCAAACATGAATCCGCCTGCTACATGCATGGGCATTTGATCAACAGATGATGCAGAGAAAATGTTGCGCGAACCCATCGACTTCAACATCGCACCGGAGTACAACTGTGGTCCCAAGTTGTGCGCGTTCGGATTTCCCAAATACGCCGACAACGCGCCGCGACCATGTCGCTCGATGACGCCCATGAATCCGCGTTCCACTTCTTGCCATGCTTCGTCCCACGACACTGCAACGTGGACACCATTGCGCTTCACCAGTGGTTGACGCAACCGGTCGGGGTCTTCGTGAAGCTGCTTCAGCGTGCTGCCCTTTGGACAGATGAAGCCATGGCTAAAGACATCTTTCTGATCGCCACGAATTCTCACTACTTGTTCTTGTGGATTCACGGTGATTTCAAGTCCGCACGTGGCTTCACACAGCGGGCAGGTTCGAAAAACGGTGCGATGAGCCGAATCAGTCATGACAACACTTTGCCACGCCACCCGACTCTGACCATCAGTGTTCGTACACTGATTTCATGGATCGCAGTGTTGAGGTGTGCATGATTACCACGCCCGACGGAGCCATCGACGTGAACGGACGCTCCCGCCCACTTGGAGGCCCAGCAGATCAAGCGCGTCTGGTCGCATTGCGGGCGCGAGCAAGCGTGGTTCTCGTTGGAGCAGGAACAGCCCGCCTCGAGGGATACGGCCCGCCATCTCAACAAGGACTACGTATTGGAGTTGTGACACGGTCGTGTGAGATGGATTACTCCACACCCCTTTTCACCTCTGGCGCAGGGTTCGTTGTCACCACCACATCTGCACCGGAGGTTCCAGTGGATTGCATTCGCGCTGGCACCTCGTCCATCAACTTTGCAGAGGTCATTCAACAACTTCCCGCAGGAATCATTCACGTTGAAGGCGGGCCACAACTTAATGCAGCACTCCTTGATGCAGACCTTGTGGACGCCATCAATCTCACTTTCTCAGCGAAGTTGGTCGGAGCACGCGGACCATCGGTGTCTCATGCGCCGCACGAGATGAAACGGTTTGTACTTGTGACGTCCGAAGTTCGCGACAACTTTGTCTTTGCGCGATACGAAAAAACTACGACTGCTTCAGCAACGCAAGTTCGCGACTGAAGTCTGACGTGTCGTCGAAGTTCTTGTAGACACTTGCGAAACGCACATAAGCGACTTTGTCGAGTTCGCGAAGATGTTCCAGCACTGCGTGACCAACCGTGGAAGAGGTGATGTCGGTTCCCGACATTTGTGCCAACCGCATGTCGTCTTCCACCATCTCGGCTAATGCATCGATCTGCACATCGTCAACGGGACGACCTTTACAAGCAGATCTCACACCAAACACCACTTTTGCTCGATCGAATGGCTCTCGACCACCAGAACGTTTTGCCACCATGAGAGGAACACTCTCTAAACGCTCGTATGTCGTGAACCGGTATGAACACTCTGGACATGCCCGGCGACGTCGGATTGCTGACCCGTCTTCCGTTGACCGAGAATCAATCACCTTGGTGTCGTCGTGTCGGCAAACGGGGCAATGCACGAACTGTGACTATAAATGACCCGCCGTTAACTTTCTGTCAGTTTCTGACAAAAAGTCTGATTTACGGAATCCGAATGATTTGACCTGGCTCGATGCGAGCGCCATTTAAGCGGACCATTTCGCTGACCAAATCGGCAACACTGCCCTGTGGCACCAGTGTGCGAGCAATGTCCCACAATGTGTCGCCGCTCTTTGCGACAACGGTGCGTGGAATGACCTGATCTTCAGGTGTGGGGTTTGATGCGAACGCACCAGAGGTAATGACGACCGATGCAATGGCAAAGATGAAAGTAGCCCCCACCACACGGCGGCGACGGCGGAACGTTGCCTCGCTGGGGCGTGGGCGAACGGAGGAACGACCGCTACCAACTGTGTGAGCTGTTGCGGTGAAGAGAAGAGGATCAATGGTGGCTGCCATGACGATGTCCTTTCAATAGTGGGGTTTGGGACCGGGCGGTCTATGTGGTTGTCACCGTAGCGAACGGGTGTTCGTCAGTTTGCCCGAACAAGTGTTCGGTGTCAACCCCTAGACGAACATTTGTTCCACGAACAGGTGTTTGACCTTTGCCCCGAACACCTGTACGCTCTCCTCTATGTCT
>JBIIJW010000168.1:0-3805 GCA_044233525.1 Ilumatobacteraceae bacterium
CAGATCGAGCCCGCACACACGCCCAATAGCCATACATAACAGCAATAACTGCCCACACCGCATTTGTCATTTGGTGTGTCTAACGAAAGTTACAGAAATTGTCCACGCAGCTTGCGCAGACGTTTTATTCCTGAACTAGTTCAATCAATGTGCCGAAGCTGCCTTTGGGGTGCATGAACGCAACTGTTGTGCCGCGTGAACCTGGACGAGGAGCCTTGTCGATTGGAGTTGCGCCAGCAGCAATCATTGCGGCCAATGCTTCCGCACAATCGTTTACTCGGTAACCAATGTGATGCAAACCTTCGCCGCGCTTTTCAATGGCTTTTGCCACTGGTGAATCAGGCGTGGTCGGTGTCAGCAACTGAATGTAGCTCTCCGCAACTTTCAACAATGCTTCTTCTACGCCGTCAGATTCCACCACTTCGCGGTGGTCAACCGTTGCACCAAATGCATCTTGGTAATACTTGATTGCGGCTTCAAGATCACGAACTGCAATTGCAATGTGATCAATTTCAGTTAACAACATGACGTGTCTCCAGTAGTCAATGAATTAGCGGCGGAACCAGTTGACTTTGTCGCCAACTTTTGCGCGAAGTTCGTGATCGTCGACGCCAAGGCCCTCTTCTGGAGCCAAGCACAAAACGCCCAACTTTCCTTCGTGCATGTTGTTATGCACTTGGTACGACGCTTCGCCCACTTGGTCAAGCGTGAACACCTGTGACATCACTGGGTGAATCATGCCTTTAGCAATCAGACGGTTTGCTTCATATGACTCTTTGTAGTTAGCAAAGTGTGAGCCAACAAGTTTCTTCAAACGCATCCAGAAGTGACGGTTGTCGAATTCCATCATGAAACCGCTGGTAGCTGCACAGGTAACAACGGTGCCACCCTTCTTCACAACATAAATAGATGCGGCGAACGTGCTGCGACCTGGGTGTTCGAACACGATGTCCGGATCTTCGCCAACAAGTTTGCGAATGTCTCCACCAAGACGACGCCATTCGGTTTCGTCGTGTGAACCATCTTCTTTGAAGAACTTATAGTTGGCCTTCTTGCGGTTGATGATGTGTTCACAACCCATCTCGCGCAAGATTGCTTCTTTTTCTTCAGATGACACAACAGCAACGGGAATGCCGCCACCGTTCAAGACATACTGAACTGCGTATGCGCCAATTCCTCCGGATGCACCCCAAATCAAAACAACATCGCCTTGCTTCATGTTTGCGCCGTTTGGTGACACCAACATGCGGTAGCTGGTGGAGTTGCACAGTGCGTTTACAGCAGCTTCTTCCCATGTGAGGTGAGCAGGCTTTGGCATCAACTGGTTTGCCTTCACCACTGCAAGATCTGCGAGGCCGCCGAAGTTTGTTTCGTAACCCCAGATGCGCTGATTCGAACCCATCATTGAATCGCTGTGCGATGAAGGGTCTTGGTCGTCAACGTGATTGCAATGAACGGTGATCTTGTCGCCCGGCTTCCAGTTACGAACTGCACTTCCAACACGAAGCACAACACCAGATGCGTCAGAGCCAACAACGTGGTAGTCAAGGTCGTGGCGCTTGGCCCATGAGCTTTCGCGACCGAGACGCGCAAGTGCACCGAAGGTGCTGATGGGCTCGAAAATGCTTGTCCACACCGTGTTGAAGTTGATGCTGGATGCCATAACGGCAATCACCACTTCATCTGGTGCAATCTCTGGCACTGGTACCTCACCGACATGAATGCTCTTACGGGGGTCTTTTTGTTCGCTGGGAACACCGTCCCACATTTTTTCGTCTTCCTTACGAACAAATGCTGCGCGGTAGGTGGATGGAAGGGGGATGGCGGCGAGTTCTTCACCCGACGCACCGTTCATGATGGCTTGGAGGATTTTGTCCATTCATAGGACGATAGCGAGATTTGGCCATTCATCTCCTAGCCTGATTGCACTCAAGAAGCACCGTGTGGTGCACGTCAATTCGGAGGCAAACATGGCTGGTTCATACATTGTGGCTGGAGCCCGCACACCCATTGGAAAAATGAGTGGTGTACTTTCTTCATTCAGTGCCGCAGAGCTTGGTGGCTTTGCAATCAAGGCCGCTCTCGAGCGCGCCGGTGTGAAGCCAGAAGAAGTGGAACACGTCATCATGGGTCAAGTACTCATGGCAGGTCAGGGCCAAGTTCCATCGCGTCAGGCAGCTGTCAATGCTGGAATTCCCATGAACGTTCCATCAGTCAACATCAACAAGGTGTGCTTGTCTGGTTTGAACTCCATATATCTCGCCGACCAAATGATTGCATCGGGTGAAGCAGACATTGTTGTTGCTGGTGGCATGGAATCAATGACCAATGCTCCCTACCTTGCACAAGGTGCACGTGGCGGTTTCCGTTACGGCAACACCGAACTGCAAGACGCAATTGTTCGCGATGGTTTGTGGTGCGCATTCGACGCATGCCTCATGGGTCTTGGCACCGAGCGCTACACCGCCGGTGGAATTTCTCGCGAAGCGCAAGACGATGCAGCAATGAAGAGCAATCAGCGTGCAGCTGCCGCCATCGCTGCTGGCAAGCTTGCCGAAGAAATCATCGAAGTTGCGGTGAAGCAGCGCAAGGGCGACCCCGTCATTGTGAAAAACGACGAAGGTGTTCGCGCAGACACCACGATGGACTCGCTTGGTTCACTCAAGCCAGCATTCGACAAAGAAGGAACCATCACCGCAGCAAACGCAAGCCAAATTTCCGATGGTGGCTCTGCAGTTGTTCTCATGTCAAAGAAGGCAGCAGAAGCACGCGGTGTGAAGCCACTTGGTGAAGTTGTTTCGTACGGCATGGTTGCCGGGCCAGACAACGCATCACTTCTTCATCAGCCAAGTCGCTCCATTCTTCGTGCACTCGATCGCGCGGGCATGAAGGTTTCCGACGTTGACTTGTTTGAATTGAACGAAGCGTTCGCTGCCGTAGGAATTGCATCGATGCGCGAACTCGGTATCTCAGACGACATCGTGAACGTGAACGGTGGAGCTATTGCGTTGGGTCACCCCATCGGCATGAGCGGAAACCGCTTAGCTCTCACCATCCTCCACGAACTTCGTCGTCGTGGTGGCGGTGTTGGTGCAGCAGCACTGTGTGGTGGCGGCGGTCAAGGTGACGCCATCATCGTGCGCACCATCTAAGAAACACAATGTTCAGCGAGCCACTCGGTCGAGCACGTTACGTTGCTCGCTGGGTGGCTCTTGCTGTTGTGGTGGGTGTGTTGTCTGGCTTGTTGTCGGCTGCATTTATCGAAGCACTCGATTGGGCCACCACGACTCGAACGTCGAATGATTGGTTGATTTATTCACTTCCACTTGCAGGACTCATTGTTGGTGCGTCGTACCACTACCTAGGTCGCGGACTCGAGCGTGGCACCAACCTCATCATTGATCAAATCCATTCGCAGTCTGAGTGGGTTCCACTGCGTCTCACCCCGTTGATCTTCGGCGCAAGCGTGGTCTCCCACGTCGCTGGCGGATCCACCGGACGCGAAGGTGCAGCACTACAACTCGCTGCGGGAGTCACCGACCCGATCAGCAAGCGACTGGGGTTCAACTCATCGGATCGATCCCTCATGCTCATCACTGCACTTGCCGGCGGCTTTGGTTCAGTGTTTGGCGTCCCTGTCACTGGAGCAATTTTCGCACTTGAAGTTCAACGGGTGGGTCGTGTGCGATACGAAGCACTGGTCCCTGCATTTGTTGCAAGCTTTGTCGGCGATGCCGTTGTGCGCGCTCTTGGAATTCATCACACACACTTCCCACTCTTTCCATCTCTTGAGTGGAGTATCCCT
>JBIIJW010000169.1:0-3804 GCA_044233525.1 Ilumatobacteraceae bacterium
ATGTGGCCACACAGTTCGCAGATCAATCCAACATGCTGCTTGCACGGCATCGGTGTGTAGCACTGCGCCTTCTGCGCGTCCGCGAACAGCGTGAGACACCTGTTCAATGTCGTTGATGGCACCGGTTTCGTTGTTGACCGCCATAACCGACACCACTGACACCTTGTCTGTGTCAGCAAGAACTTGTCGCACAACAGTTGGGTCTACTGGGCCTTCTGGCGTGATGGGAACAACAACACCATGGACATGCTCAACACAATGCAAAACCGCGTGATGTTCGCTTGCAGTACACACTGCTTGGCCGCCACGACGACGAACGGTTCCAAGAATTGCCGAGTTTGCACCCTCGGTTCCGCCGCTTGTAAAAATGACTTCGCCAGGCTTGCATCCAATTGCAGCCGCCACCATGTCGCGTGCTTCATCAACAGCTCTGCGAGCATCGCGCGCGAACTTGTGAGAGCCCGAAGGGTTTGCGTACAAGACATCTCCAAATGGCTCCATTGCATCGCGAGCCTCTGGTCGAAGTGGTGACGTGGCGGCATGATCGAGATAGATGTACTTCATCTGATCTGCGCTACGAGCCATACCGTCAGGCTACCGATGCCTCAACATGACGGTGGGCGTGGTGGACTATGTCCGTGCCAGACAAGCCATTGCCTTCTGCATACGGAGACGCCTTCGCAGATATCTACGACGAGTGGTACTCAACGCTGACTGATGACGACTTTGTTGCATCTCTGGCTCGCCGTCTACCAGACACTCCCACCGGCATTCTGGAACTAGGCGTAGGTACCGGTCGGCTCATTCGCAAACTTCGAACCCAGCGCGCTCCGATTAACGACTCTTTCACCGGAATCGACGCCTCGGAAAAAATGTTGGACATCGCTCGCGCTGCAGGTGTTCATCAACACACCACGTTGACGTGTTGCGACTTTGCGCAGGAGATTCCACCTGGCCCGTTTGGTGCGATCTTTGTTGGCTACAACACGCTGTTTAATCTTCCAGATGAAGAGTCCGTGGCCTCGTGCTTGTCGCTCGTTGCACAATCGTTGACCGTCGACGGCTTCTTCATGTGCGATCTCGTCATTCCTCGCGGCGATGAGTTTGAAGAATTTTCAGAAGAGCGAACAATGGCAAACGGAGACTGCGTGACCAGCGTGAGCCAACACGACCCCGCCTTACGCCGTATCTCTGGGGCATTCATTCATTCCACGCCTGGTGGTCATACCATCACCCGCCCATGGGATGTTCACTACGTCGTGCCGCATCACTTGGACGTACTTGCTGAACAGGCAGGGCTTCGCTTAGTTGAACGAACAGCCGATGGACTCGGCTCTGAATTCACCGATGATTCATCTCGCCACATCAGTACGTACATCCTGCGGTAAACGTCACCGAAATACGAAGAGGGCTCCACAAAAACGAGCCCAATCCGACCTATCCTGAAAGCACCGTGAGTCAACTTCGCCTCAATCTCCTCACCGGCCGCTGGGTCACAGTGGTACCGGATCGTGCCAAGCGTGCAACCGACTTTGCACCGCGATCACCGCAAGTGGAAACCGACACCGACAGCGAATGCCCGTTCTGCCCTGGCTCGTCTCGACGCGATGCCCCATTGTTTGAACAACAAGGACCAGACGGAAAATGGAAAATGCGCGTTGTTCCCAATCGCTACCCCGCATTCGAAGGCGATGAATCACTTGCCGTGCGCAACATGGGGCCCGTTCATGTCATGGCTGAAGCAAGTGGCACACACGAAGTGTTTGTTTTTGCACCAGATCACACTGTTCGTCTCGACATGTTCTCCGACGACAAAATCAAAGAGTTAATGGCGGCGTTAAAGAGTCGTTTCGTTGAACACGCCAACACTCCAAATATTCGATACACCCAAGCAATCGTCAACCATGGTCGCGAAGCTGGTGCTTCACTCGCACATCCACATGGCCAACTTCTCGGACTTCCGTTTGTTCCAGGCGAAATTCTTGAAGAAGAACGTGCTTTTGAACGTTTCAAGGGCGGTTGCATCGTGTGCACCACCGTGGAAGCAGAATCAGACTCAGAACGTTTCGTGCTGGACAACGAACATGCAGTTGTTATCTGCCCGTTTTGGAGCTCTAGCCCATTTGAATTACTCGTCATGCCGAAGGCACATCACCAGCACCTCACCGACGCTTCAGATGAAGCACTCGCTGCAGTCGGTATCGCAATTCGAGACTCGTTGGCACATCTCGTTCGTGCGCTTGGCGACATTGCCTTCAACTTGGTTTTCCATACTGCACCGTCTCACCACGAAGGTATGTACCACTGGCACGCCCACTTGTGGCCAAAGCTCACCACAGCTGCTGGCTTTGAACGTGGCACAGGCGTCATGATCAACATCGTTGCACCTGAAACAGCGGCTGCAGAGTTGCGCAATGTCTCGGTGCAGGCATAGCCCGTGGGAAAAATTCGCGTCTCCATCGATATCAATGCCACACCTCAAAAAGTGTGGGAAGTCGTTGAGCCCATCGAACGCCACATCGATTGGATGGCCGATGCGGTTGCAATTCGTTTTCAAACAGAGCAAACGCGCGGAACCGGTACAAGGTTTTTCTGTGACACCAAAGTTGGCCCCATCAAGTTGGTTGATGTCATGACCATCACCGCATGGGAGCCGGAAAAAGTCATGGGTGTAACCCATACAGGCGTTGTCACCGGAACTGGTGAATTCACTCTTGAGCCAATCGGTGAATCGGGCACTCGCTTTACGTGGACTGAATCACTCGATTTCCCGTGGTGGCTTGGTGGCCCATTGGGTGCACTCGTTGGTGGACAGATTGTGATGAAAGCAATTTGGCGTCGCAACCTGCGCGAGCTGAAAAAACTTGTTGAAGCCGCTTAGGCAAACAAGCGAATGAGGGCTGTTGTTCCAACACCCAACACAATGATCACAGCGAATGGCAACTTCTTCCAGGTTGCGAGTGCCGCCACTGCTAATCCTGCGGCTCGCGCATCAATGCCAATTGTTTGCCCGACAGTAAAAGTGTCTTTTGCAATCAAGCCGGCCAGCAACGCCGCCGGAATCAGGAGGAGACATCGCTCTAGAACTGGTGGAAGTGCGCGTTGCCCGATGACGACTGCGCCCAGAAATTTAAAGCCGTAAGAGATTCCGGCCAATAAGAAAATGAAGCCCCACGTCATGGCGCACCATCCGACCTGTTTGGTGGTGCTGGTGCAGCGGGGGCCACGCCGAACAACACTCCGAATGCTGAAATAAGAATTGGCAAACCAATCGGCATAAATGGTGCCAGACCGACTGCGGCCACTGCACCAAACAGCGCTGCTCGCTTCCCTGCGGTTGTGCGCAGATGAGGTGCCAACATTGCGATGAACATCACCGGGAAGGCAGCGTCGAGTCCAAAATCGTTTGGATTGATGTTGGAGCCAATCACTGCACCAATGAAGGTTCCACCACACCAGCTTGCATAGAGAATTGGTGCCGAAACCCAGAAGGCTGTGCGTCGCGCATCTTCTGTGTCTTCTGCAGTCACCAACGCCGTGGTTTCGTCGATGACCCACTGAGCGCCAAGGAGACGAGCAGGTAAGGAACTCTGGCGCAGAACCGGCGACATGGCTAGGCCGTACACCGCATTTCGACCCGATAGAAGGACCGCACCACCGAGTGCACTTGCTGCGGTTCCACCAGAGGCAAAGACGCTCACCGCAGACATCTGCGATGCCCCTGTGAACACAAGCAGCGACATCACGGTCGCTTGTGCGATTGATGCATTTGCTGTTACTGCCAGAACACCAAAAGACATTCCG
>JBIIJW010000170.1:0-3787 GCA_044233525.1 Ilumatobacteraceae bacterium
TTCAGCGTTTGGTTCAACGTTGCCAATTGACGCGCGAGTTGTGGAACCCATACTTCGCCGCAACGAACAGCAACGAGAAGTTTCATTCGTGATGTCAAGGGAGCAATGGATGACGCGAACGACACGGTGTCAATTCCAAGGTCGTACCCAGAGGGCAGCAAGATGTTGTCAAAACCAGAGTCCTCAGTTGCACGGACAATTGAAGAACAATGTTCCCAACTGCTACGCAACGCTGGCTGGACAACGCCGAGTTGTTCGTAATCGTCGTCGCACAAAGCGCCAAACCACGAAATCTCCATGCTGCTCATGGCAACGGTGAGCCATCGCTGGCCTGAATGATGTCGTATACGTCTTGTCGCGTGAGTGGAATTGATACAGCAGTTGCGCAATCAATCAATCGTTGTGGCTGTTGAGTGCCCACTAGGGCGATGGGTTGCGATGGATGCGCAAGAACGAATGCAATGGCAATTGCTTCGCGGCTCACGTTGTATGTGGCGGCTAACCGATCGAGGGTCACGATGAGATCGGGTCGAACATTTTCACCGGTTGCAATCCGACCACCAGCAAGTGGGCTCCAAGCCAGAGGAGTCAATCTTTCTTGCTGACAAAGGTCGAGAGTTCCGTCGCGGAGGGGATCAAGATGGGCAACGGAAAACTCTGGTTGCACTGTTATCAGATCAGTACCAAGATACTTATGTAGTGCGTGAACTTGCGACGGCGTGTAGTTGGAGACTCCGCCCGCACGAATGAGTCCCCGTTGCTTTAATTGTGTGAGACCAGATGCCACTTCCTCGGGATGAGTGAAGACATCGGGACGATGAATTTGGAAGAGGTCAACGTGATCGACACCAAGTCGTTGCAGAGACGCTTCACATGCAGCAACGAGATAGTCGGCAGATGAGTTATAGGGAATGCCTGGAATAATTCCGGCCTTGGTCGCAAGAATAATTTTGTTGCGTAAGCCCGGAGATGCTGCGAAGACATGACCTAAAGCTTCCTCACACGCACCAAAGTGCGAGCCACCCCAGTCGAGTCCGTAAACATCTGCATTATCGATGAAGGTGATGCCAAGCTCGATGGCCTGTGACAGCAGCGCAACATTGTTGTTATGAGTTCCGGTGAGTCTCCAGCAGCCCAGCCCAATGGGCGATGTTGTTCCAAGCGATGGCAGTGTGCGCGATGTTGAGAGAGGGAGCGCATCTGGTGGAGGCGTGGGAAATCGAAGATCGCTCATGTCATTCAGGGTAGCGAGGTTGGGTTATCTCGTTCGAAACGCGTCACGCGATGAATACCGAAGTTGGAATCTTCGTGCGGAGCACTAACGAGCTCGATGGGGTGGGGAAATCGTTCATCAAATTGTTGTTGCAGGGCGGTTTGAAAAGTGGGCTCACCAACGCGGTCCCATTGTTCTTGAGTGTCCCACACAAATACCAGCGTGACCTCGTCTGGCTTGCTGCTATCTAGCCATACTTCCTTCGACAGAAATGGAATGGTGGCGTGGCCTGGCATGAAGGCTTCGCCCAGTGTCCACACCTCGTGGTCGACGGCAATGAATTCTTCAACGTGTTGTGGGTCCATACGAAAAACAAGGATTTCCACCGGGCGCTTTTCGTTCGTGATGTATCGGTAGGTCATGCGTGTTCATGCCTTGCAATAGTGGCCGAGGTGATATCGGAAAGCGAACGAACACCAAGTAGTTGCATGGTGCGAGTCATCTCTGATGTCAACATGGTGAGAGCTTTCTCAACGCCGATCTCGCCAGCGGCACCGAGACCATACAAATAGGTGCGGCCCATGGTGCAGGCATGAGCACCGAGGGCAAGTGCTTTCACGATGTCGCTACCTCTGCGAATGCCGCCGTCACAAATCAGCGGAAGGTGGCCATTGGTGGCATCGGCGACAGGGGTTAGAAGATCAACTGGTGTTGGCGCACCATCAAGTTGTCGGCCACCGTGATTCGACAGTGCGACTGCATCAACACCTAGTTGTTGTGCGTGCACCGCGTCGTGGGTGCTTTGAATTCCCTTGATGATGATGTGGCCGTCCCAGTGGGCACGAAACCATTCAAGATCACTCCATGACAAAGCGGGGTCGAATTGATCTGAAATGAAGTCAGACAACGTCACTGCTGTGCCGGCAGACTTGCCGCCATAGCCACTGATGTTGGCAAAGGTGATGGGATCATGGCGAACAAAGTCCCATGTCCACGATGGGTGACGGAGACCATCGAGAACTGTTTGTGCGCCAAGTGTGGGCGGCAGCGTGAAGCCCCGGCGAATGTCTCGCTCGCGTCTGCCGAGAACTGCAGTGTCAACGGTCAACATGATGGCGCTGTATCCGTGGTCACGGGCGCGGGCCAGCATGTCTTTAACCAATTCGCGGTCGCGCCAGACATACACCTGAAACCATTTTGTTCCCGAGCTAACAGATGCAACATCTTCAATGGAACGCGTCGACAAGGTGGAGAGGCAATAGGGGAGTCCATGGCGGTCGGCAACTCGTGCAACTGCTAACTCTCCATCTGAATGCGCAATTCGCGTGAATCCCGTAGGAGAAAAGATGATGGGATACGGGAGGTGTTTGCCGAGGAATGTGGTGGATGTGTCAATTGTGGATACGTCACGTAATACCCGCGGAACAAATGAGTAGTTCTGAAATGCGGCAGTATTCCGCTGCATGGTGATTTCGTCTTCGGCGCCACCATCGATGTAGTCAAAGATTCCGCGCGGTAATCGACGTCGTGCCATTGAACGAAGGTCGTCAACATTGGCAGCGCGATGAAGCTGTCGAGTACGTCGCGACAATGTGAGTGGCGAGAATCTCGCCACAGACCAAACAGTGCGGAATATTCCCACTTACTTGCCTGAGAGAGCTGCGACGATGGGTGCACATTCGTCGATGTTTTCTCCGCCAACGATGGTGTAACTAAATCCCCACTTCTCGCGACGTTCCAGCAATTGCTCGATACAGGATTCCACTGAGCCAATGAGTGCAAAGGGGGATGAATTGATCATCTCTCGTGACACCCCAAACATTTGAGAGATTCCATCGACTGTCTTGTCTCGGTCATCGGTGACTTTCACAAAAAAGGTGCGAATATTCATTTCAATATCTGCAAGACGTCCAGCGGCTTTAGCCGCTTCAGCAACGATGTCTACTTTTTCGTCAACGGATTCAGCAGTCATCGTCGATAGAGCTTCTGGGCCGACTACTCCGGCTGTCAATGTTCCGTTAATACCAATGATGTCAGCTTCGCGTGCAGCAAATGTGAGGACTCGCTTTCCGCCGCCACCAATCAAGATTGGAGGTAACGGTTGTTGTACCGGCTTCGGATGGCCCTCGTAGTTGGTGATGGTGTAGTGGTCGCCCGAAAAAGA
The DNA here is from genome assembly GCA_044233525.1 of Ilumatobacteraceae bacterium. Classification (GTDB taxonomy): domain Bacteria; phylum Actinomycetota; class Acidimicrobiia; order Acidimicrobiales; family Ilumatobacteraceae; genus UBA2093. The sequence goes on from JBIIJW010000170.1 coordinate 3,378, forward strand.
AAATGGACCTTGTCGCATAACTCCCTTGATGACGGCGAGTCCTTCTACAAATCGATCGATGCGAACTTTGGGTGAGTCGTAGGGAATGCCTGCTTCTTCGTAGTCACTGATCATCCAACCTGCGCCGAGTCCAATCTCAGTACGTCCATCGCTCAGGACATCCATGGTGGCCAACTCTTTTGCGAGAACAAGTGGGTGCTTGTAGTCGTTATCAAATACAAGTGCACCGACTCGAAGAGTGGTGGTTGCACTTGCTGCCGCCATGAGAGCGGGCATTGGTGCAAGTTGATCCGTGAAGTGATCTGGCATGGTGAGAACGTCATATCCGGCCCCCTCGGCTCGACGAGCAAGTTCAGCCCAGTCCTGAGCAGATGATGCTTTCGATACTTGAATGCCGAAGCGGAAACCAC
>JBIIJW010000171.1:0-3783 GCA_044233525.1 Ilumatobacteraceae bacterium
GTGACCAGCATGTACACGCTGACCTCCTGGAGTTGTCACCACATTCACATCGGTGACATCAAAACTGCGTGTCATATCGGTTGCCTCGCTCTGCGCCTAGACACGCAAACTTACAACCGAGACACACGTTCAGTGTCCTTGGACTATCCATAACAAAACAGTCGATACAAACGAGAAGACCCGGAGCGCTCGCCCCGGGCCTTCTTACGTTTTCAGTGTGCGACTACAAGCGCCGCGTTGGATCAGCTACAGCCGCTAGTGCTGCCGCATGATGGACATGCATGGCAAGAACCTGCACGCTGCATCTGCACACCGCAGAGCATGCACATTGGCGCATCGCTTGGAGCTGGACGCGCCATGCCCTGTGGTGCAGAGTGATCTGACACGGGGGCCGTTGGTGCGATACCCAACTCAATCTGAGTGGTCAAATCTTGAGCAGAAGGAATGGACTTGATGTCTGTTGCCATCTCGGTTCCGTTGTTGCTTTCGATGACCTCTTCAACAACACCAGGAAGTGTTGGCTGAATGCGCTCATCGCGGCTGAAGATGCCAAGCTCTGCGCGCTCGTCGTAGGTCATGTATTCAAGAGCCAAGCGGCGGAACAAGTAGTCCATGATGGACGATGCGATACGGATATCTGGATCATCTGTCATGCCAGCTGGTTCGAAGCGCATGTTGGTGAATGCTTCAACGAATGCACGCAATGGCACGCCGTACTGGAGACCGTACGAGATGGACTTTGCGAATGCATCCATGATGCCCGACAACGTTGAACCCTGCTTTGACACAGTGAGGAAGAGTTCGCCTGGGCGACCGTCTTCGTATTCACCAATGTTCGCAAAGCCCTTGCAATCTGCAACGCGGAATTCGAAGGTGCGTCCACGACGTGAACGTGGCAACTTCTGGCGGATTGGCTGAGTAACAATCTTTTCAACAACGCGCTCAACAACTTGTGTTGCTGCATCTGCGCTACTTGAAGATGAATCGCTGCTCTCGCCGTCCTTCTTTGCGGTGCTGAGTGGCTGGCCCACCTTGCAGTTGTCACGGTAGATAGCGACAGCCTTGATACCGAGCTTCCACGACAGCATGTGCAACTCTTCGATGTCTTCGATAGTTGCTTCTTCTGGCATGTTGACAGTCTTTGAAATTGCACCGGACAAGAAAGGCTGCACTGCGCCCATCATGCGAACGTGACCTTCGTAGTGAATGGTGTTGTCGCCCATGGAGCATGCGAACACCGACACGTGGTTTGCCTCGAGGTGTGGTGCACCAATGATGGACTTGTTGACGTCGATGTAAGCGACGATGTCGTCGACCTGCTGGGTTCCGTAACCCAAACGACGCAGCGCACGTGGAATTGTTTGGTTCACGATGCTCATGGAGCCGCCACCAACCATCTTCTTGATCTTCACCAAGCCGAGGTCTGGCTCAACACCAGTGGTGTCGCAATCCATCATCAAACCAATGGTTCCGGTTGGAGCAAGCACGGTGGCTTGTGAGTTACGAACGCCGTACTCTTCGCCGTCGCGCACTGCTGCATCCCAAGACTCTTGGCCAGCAACCAACAGGTCGCCCTGAACATCTGACGTGTTTGCGATGTCCGAGTGTGCATCGCGATGCATGCGCAACACGTTCAGCATGTACTTCTCGTTCTCAGCGAAACCAGCGAATGGTCCCATGCGACTTGCAGTGCGTGCACTGGTGGCGTAGGCGTGACCAGTCATGAGTGATGTGAGAGCTGCTGCCCATGCACGACCACCTTCGGAGTCGTATGCGTAACCAAGTGCCATGAGAAGTGCACCGAGGTTTGCATAACCAAGACCGAGCTGACGGAACTTACGGCTGTTCTCACCAATTGGCTCTGTTGGGTAGTCGGCACGACCAACGAGAATTTCCTGTGCAGTGAACATGACTTCAATGGCGTGGCGATATGCCTCAACATCGAAACGATCATTGTCGTCGAGGAACTTCAACAAGTTAAGTGAAGACAAGTTGCAAGCCGAGTTGTCGATGTGCATGTATTCAGAACATGGGTTCGAACCATTGATACGGCCCGTTGCATGTGCGGTGTGCCACTTGTTGATGGTGGTGTCGAACTGCAGACCTGGGTCTGCGCATTCCCATGCAGCTTCTGCAATTTGGCGCCACAAGTCGCGTGCACGAATGGTGCGCACTGGTGTGCCGTCGACAACTGCGTTGAGGTTCCAATCACGATCTTCTTCAACAGCCTTCATGAACTCGTCGGTGACGCGCACGGAGTTGTTTGCATTTTGGTACTGAACGCTGAATGAATCTGCGCCGTCGAGATCCATGTCGAAGCCGGCGTCACGGAGAACGCGAGCCTTGCGCTCTTCTTTCACCTTGCACCAAATGAACTCTTCAACGTCTGGGTGATCTGCGTTGAGGATGACCATCTTTGCTGCACGACGGGTCTTGCCACCTGACTTGATGGTTCCGGCCGATGCGTCTGCACCACGCATGAACGACACTGGACCAGATGCCGTGCCGCCACCTTCGAGGTTTTCGTAGCTGGAACGAATCTTCGACAAGTTGATACCTGATCCCGAACCACCCTTGAAGATCACGCCTTCTTCGCGGTACCAGTTGAGGATTGCATTCATCTTGTCTTCAACGGAAAGAATGAAACACGCACTCGCCTGCTGTGGAACACCCTTCACGCCAATGTTGAACCACACGGGGCTGTTAAATGCTGCGCGCTGTGTGACGAGGATGTACTTCAGTTCTGCGCGGAATGCTTCTGCTTCTTCGTTGTCCACGAAGTAGCCACCTTCGATACCCCACGTTGCGATGGTGTCAGCAACACGGTCGATGACCTGACGCATGCTGCTCTCGCGCTCTGGTGTTCCTGGTGTTCCGCGGAAGTACTTCTGAGCAACGATGTTGGTGGAGTTCAATGACCACGAGACGGGGAACTCAACACCGAGTTGCTCGAACGCAACCGAGCCATCGCGCCAGTTGGTGATGCGGGAGTCACGCTTTTCCCATGCCACTTCGTCGTACGGGTGAACACCCGGCGTGGTAAAGAATCGGCCGATGCCGATGGACAAGCGATCTGGTGCGAGTGACATGATTTCTCCTACTAAGCGTGATTTTGGTGGTCGAGAGACCGATATGTGTCGGGAGGGACGCTCCCACCACAAGATGTAGTGGATGACCCTCCCCCTTTTGCGAGTAATCCACAAGAGGTTGTGAGATTACAGCACTGTAGTTACACCTTTGTCAACGACCCTCGCAAAATTCTTTTCAGTAGCGCGGCGGCGGCGCGTACCACCAGGTCCAAGACCGCCCGGTCTTAGGTTTGAACGAACGTCTCCCCCCACATCCGATGGCTCGCGGCCGCTACCGACTACCCCGTGAACCTACGGCCACTTCCCTGTGGATTGGAAGTGGACATCCATGTGAATTGAAGTTTTTTTCTGGGGAAACCCCATGTTTTTCGGTGGATTGAGCTGTGGGCTACTTGTGGAGAAGTACACCCGTCCTGGGGACAATGGAGCCCCTCTCAGACCGCCTGGAGGGTCACAGGGATGGCGTTCAAGACTGCGTTGCCCGATAAGGGGTCGATTTCCTTGTCGTCGGTGAGAATGTTCGAGTTCACACCAGCTTTCGCCGCTGCCACGGCCATCTGGGTGCCAGGGACTCCATGACCCCAACCATGAGGCACGCTCACCACGCCGGGCCGTACGGCATCGGTGACTTCGGCGGGAATCTCAATTTCGCCCACGCGGCTCGAGATGCGAATTGTTGCGCCATCGGTGATTC
>JBIIJW010000172.1:0-3779 GCA_044233525.1 Ilumatobacteraceae bacterium
CGTTGATTGCATTTGCTGAGCCAAGTGACTTTGCAAGAACGTCGTGAATGCCTGCTTCTTCAAGAATGATTCGAGCAGCACCACCAGCGATAACTCCGGTACCAGGAGCTGCGGGCTTCAACAGCACGCGACCTGCGCCAGAGATTCCGAGAATGGGGTGTGTGATGGTGGAACCAGCAAGTGCAACATCAAACAAGTTGCGCTTTGCTTCTTCAGTTCCCTTTTGGATTGCCAAAGGAACTTCCTTTGCCTTTCCATAACCAAGACCAACACGGCCATTGCCGTCACCAACAACAACAAGTGCGGTGAATGAGAATCGGCGACCACCCTTTACAACCTTTGCAACGCGGTTGATGTGGATGACGCGTGACTCACGCAATGCACCTGGTTCAGGTGTTGGGTTTGTAACTACGTTGCTCATCAGAACTCCAGTCCTGCTTCACGAGCAGCTTCTGCTGCTGCGGCAACGCGACCGTGGTATGCGAAGCCGCCACGGTCGAACACGACCGCTTTGACACCCGCAGCCTGAGCGCGTTGTGCGATTAATTGTCCAACTTTTGTTGCAGCAGCAACTGTTGCACCGCTATCGCTGCGCAAACCTGTTTCTACTGACGATGCAGCAGCAACGGTGTGACCGAGGTCGTCGTTGATGAGCTGCATGTTGAAATGCTTGTTGGTGCGATGCACTGCGAGACGTGGACGCTCTGCAGTGCCATGAATCTTCTTGCGCACGCGACGGTGGCGACGAAGACGCGATTCGCGACGGACTTTTGCAATATTTGCCATGGTGAACCTCTGCTACCGAATCACTTCTTACCGGTCTTGCCGGCCTTACGGAGTACGCGCTCACCGAGGTAGCGCACACCCTTGCCCTTGTATGGCTCGGGCTTACGAATGGAGCGAATATCTGCTGCAACTTGACCGACAAGTTCCTTGTCGATTCCCTTCACAATCACGCGTGTCTGCGCTGGGATTTCAAAAGAAATTCCCTCTGGTGCAGGAACGATGACTGGGTGTGAGAAACCAAGTGCAAGACGAAGATTTGCGCCTTGTGCTTCAGCACGGTAACCAACACCAATGATCTCGAGTTCTTTTGTGAACCCATCGGTGACACCGATGATCATGTTGTTGACGAGTGTGCGTGAAAGACCGTGCAATGAACGATTCTGGCGATCGTCATTTGGACGCTCGACGAGAATGGTGCTCTCTTCTTTGCGAACAATGATGTCGCCAGGAATGTTGCGGGACAGTGTTCCCTTTGGTCCCTTCACGGAAACGTTGCGACCATTAATGGTGACATCGACTCCAGAAGGAACTGTGATGGGGGCTTTACCGATACGTGACATGTCGTTTTCTACTTTCGTCCCGGGATCACCACACGAAGCACAGGACTTCGCCGCCGACCTTGCGCTTGCGCGCTTCACGGTCGGTCATGAGACCTTGGCTGGTGGATAGAACTGCAACGCCGAGACCACCGAGTACACGGGGAACTTCTTTCGAGTTGCGATACACACGAAGACCTGGAGTTGAGACGCGTGTCAAACCACTGATGGTGCGGTGACGCTCGTTTGAGTACTTCATGCTGACGGTGAGAACATTGCCTGGACCCTTCGTAGCTGGCGCCACGGAGAAGTCGGCGATGTAGCCCTCCTTCTTCAAGATTTCAGCCAAAGCAACTTTTTGCTTTGACGATGGCATGGCCACTGTTTCCTTCAACGCAGTGTTTGCGTTGCGGAGACGTGTGAGCATGTCTGCGATGGGATCAGTCATCATGATTGTTACCTCACCAGCTCGCCTTGGTCACGCCAGGAATTTCTCCTGCATGAGCCATCTCTCGGAGACATACGCGGCACAAACCAAACTTGCGGTACACCGAACGAGCGCGACCACACTTGCGGCAGCGCGTGTATGCACGCACTTTGAACTTTGGCTTTGCGTTTGCCTTGTTAATGAGCGACTTCTTTGCCATTGTCGTCTACCTACTTCTTCTTGCCGCCGCGAACGGGGCCACGTGACTTGGGCTTCTTGCGTGCTGGAGGACCACCGGCCTCGTTACCACGCTTGAAGGGGAAACCGAATGCGTCGAGAAGAGCCTTGCCCGCCTCGTCGCTGACCGCTGTTGTAACGATCGTGATGTCCATGCCTTGTGGGGCATCGATCTTGTCGTAATCAATTTCGGGGAACACTGTTTGCTCAGTGAGGCCGAAGGTGTAGTTACCGCGACCATCCCATGAATGTGCAGGGAGACCACGGAAGTCACGAATACGAGGAATTGCAATTGCAAGCAAGCGGTCGAAGAACTCCCACATGCGATCGCCACGCAATGTGACCTTGCAACCAATTGCTTGGTTCTCGCGAAGCTTGAAACCTGCAATGGAGTCACGCGACTTGGTGACGATGGGCTTTTGACCAGCAATTGCGGTGAGGTCTGCAACGGCGCTGTCCAACAAGGATGGCTGCTGTGTTGCGCGACCAACGCCCATGTTGATGACAATCTTTTCCAACTTAGGAACTTGCATCACATTTTCAAGTCCGAGCTGAGCGAGCAAAGCTTGCTTTACTTCGGCGTCGTAGCGTGCCTTCAGGCGAGGAGTGGTGGCGGTAGTCATCAGACTTCCTTTCCTGTCTTCTTCGCGACGCGCACTTTGGTGCCGTCTGCGTTGACCTTGTATCCAATTCGCGTTGGCTTTCCATCCACCAAAAGCATCACATTCGATGCATGAATTGGCATTGGGATCTCAACGATTTCAGCCTTCTGATTCTGTTGAGTTGCCTTGCGATGACGCTTTGCAATGTTTGCGCCTTCGATAACCACCTTGTTCTCTTTTGGAAGAGCCTTGATGATGACGCCGCGCTTGCCCGCATCTTTTCCAGCAATGATCTGGACTTCGTCTTTCACTTTGAACTTCATGGCTTACAACACCTCCGGTGCAAGCGAAACAATTCGCATGAACTTCTTGTCACGCAATTCACGACCAACGGGTCCGAAGATACGAGTTCCACGTGGTGTGAGATCTTCTTTGATGAGTACTGCTGCATTTTCATCGAAGCGGATGTAGCTGCCGTCTGGACGACGCTTTTCCTTCTTCACGCGAACAACGACACAACGAACTACTTCGCCCTTCTTCACGCCTGCGCCAGGAATTGCATCCTTGACAGTGCCAATGAAGACGTCACCGATGGATGCGTAACGACGACGCGTTCCACCGAGAACCTTGATGACGAGTACTTCTTTTGCGCCACTGTTGTCGGCAACACGAAGACGCGATTCTTGCTGGATCACTTTGCACGCTCCAGAATTTCAACGATGCGCCAGCGCTTCAGCTTTGACATCGGGCGGACTTCCATGACGCGAACGCGGTCACCGACATTGACGTCGTTGGTCTCGTCGTGTGCATAGAGCTTCTTGGTACGAAGAACGAACTTGTCGTACTTCGCATGGCGAACGCGCTCGACAACTGCGATGACAGCTGTTTGGTTCATCTTGTTCGAGACAACAAGACCTTCACGGATCTTGCGTGCGTTGCGCTCGGTGTTTGTTACTTCTGCCATGTGACTACTCACTTCCCGGCTGCCTCGGCCGCAGCGATTTCGCGCTGACGGATGAGGGTGTTGATGCGGGCGATTTGGCGACGCACTTTGCGCAGCTCGTCATGCTTGTCGAGCTGGCCAGTTGCATTGCGGAATCGCAGGTTGAGGGACTCTTGCTTGCTTGCACGAAGCTCTGCCACAAGTGCGGCGAGATCCATGTCGCGGAGTTCGGTAATTGAACGTGCCAT
>JBIIJW010000173.1:0-3773 GCA_044233525.1 Ilumatobacteraceae bacterium
CTGTGTCGTCAATAAGTACTTGTTCACTGCTTCAATTACACAATTGTTTGAACCATACCCAGTGTGGCGATTGTCGGTGACCACAATAAGTCGTCCGTCTTCCAAGGTTTTTGCCATGTTGCGTGAACTTTGCAACGGTGTGGCAGCATCGCCAGTAGTTCCGATCACAACAATCGGTCCAGCATTTTTTCCTGTGATGGTGATGCGCCTATCGGTCTTCGTTGGCCAAAAAGTGCATACATAACCTGCGGAGAACGAACTGCCTAGTCTCTTTGCCACCTTCTCAAAATCAGGAATGTACTTGTCAACGCCCTCAATTGTTTTGGGTCCTGGATCATCGAGACACATGATTGCGTTGAATGCCTCTAACTGATTTCCGTATGTACCGTCGTAGGCGCGTTGGTAATAGTCGTCGTACATTGACAACAACAGTGAGCCATCACCATTTTGTGCTGCAGCAAGTGCTGTCTCAAGCGATGACCATAAAGATGATGAGTACATTGCTTGTGCAACTGCTGTTAACGCAATTCCTTGATTCACGGCGGCTCGCTTTGGAGTAGATCGCAACGGATTGGCATCGAGATCTTCCATGAGTGAATCGAATGCGCCCTCGGCATTCCCTTTGTTGTGAAAAGCGCAATCCGGGGTGGAAGAACATTGAGCAAGAAATTTTGTTAACTCAGTTTCAAAACCTTTGGCTTGGTCGAGACCACTTTGCACGTAATCAGCATTCGGATCTGTCGCGCCGTCAAAAACTGCTGCACGGACGGTGGAGGGAAACTTTGTGACCCAGGTGGCGCCCAGTTCACTTCCATACGAAAACCCAAAGTAGGTAATTTTTTCTTCACCAAGTGCTGCTCTGATGCGGTCCATATCGCGTGCTGAATTGTTGGTGGAGATGTACGGGAGGATGTCTCCATTCTTCTTTTCGCATTCCTCAACAAAATTCTTTGAGGCGTCAATGATGATTTGTTTCTCCGCAGCATCATCTGGAGATGGGTCGTACGTGAAGTACGGGTCATAGTCGTCCACGCAATCAACTGCTGGTGTGGACTCGCCAGTTCCGCGCGGGTCCCAGCCAATAATGTCGAATGCATCAACTAAGTCGCCACCGAAAAATGATTCAGCGGATTCTGCGAGGTAGCTGCCTCCAAATCCTGGACCACCAGGGTTGACCAACATCGCCCCAATTCGTTTCTTCGGATCACGAGCTGGATTCATCGTCAGTTTGAGAGAAAATGTTCCAACGTCTGGATTGTTGTAGTCAAATGGAACCTCGAACCGGGCGCACTTCACAAGGGCGTCATCGTCGCAGTCTTTCCATTTGATGCTTCCGCCGATGGAAGGAGATTCAGGCGCTGTGACATCTGCGGGAGTGCCGTCACTGTTCGAGCACGCGGTTAAACCGGTGAGAACGAGGACAGAAGCGAGAAAGATGCGGCGCACTAAATAGACACTAGGCGCACTCGTGCCCGTAGCCTCAACGGTGTGCGAATGGGTCCACATATGCTTCTCCCCGGTGATGCCGACGCCGTGAAAGGCGCTCGAATGAAGAGAGAGTCATTGCGTCGCGCATGGCAGTTTTCTTCACCATACAGATGGCACATCATTGGTTTTCTCACCGCGATTGTTTGTTCTGCGCTGTTGGCATTAGCCCCACCGTTCTTGTTTCGAGCAATCCTCGATCAGGCCATTGTGCAGAACAATCGAGGTCTCATTACAACACTCGCCTTTTTCTTAGTAGCTGCGGCGATTGGTGATGCCGCGTTAGCCATCATTCAACGCTGGCTCAGTTCCACCATTGGTGAAGGCCTTATCTATGACCTACGCGTCGCCTTGTTTGACAAAGTGCAACGAATGCCCATTTCATTCTTCACTCGAACACAAACCGGAGCATTGATCAGTCGTTTAAATAGTGATGTCGTTGGAGCGCAAACAGCCGTTACCTCCACCCTTGGAAGTGTGGTGTCAAATGTTGTTGTCTTGGTGACGTCATTAGCAGCGATGATTGTTCTTGAATGGCGCCTCACATTATTGGCGCTTGTTGTTTTGCCGCTGTTCATTGCACCAGCAAAACGAGTTGGTTTGAAACTTGGTGCAATTGCTCGTCAACAGATGGATCTAAACGCTCAGATGAATACTCAAATGAGTGAGAGATTCAATGTGGCAGGTGCCATCATTGTCAAATTGTTTGGCAGACGCGAGCGAGAAGTCAATACATTTGCGCAACGAGCAGGTGGTGTGCGTGACAGCGGTATTAAGTCGGCATTGTACGGGCGTGTGTTTTTTGTTGCGCTTGGCCTAGTTGGTGCTATGGGAGCCGCCGCCATCTACGGAGTAGGCGCACATATGGTGGTATCGGGAACCATTAGTACTGGAACCCTCGTTGCCATGGCTGCACTTGTGACGCGTATTTATCAACCACTCACGGGTCTCACAAATGCTCGCGTTGAAGTCATGACTGCATTTGTTTCTTTCGATCGTGTCTTTGAAGTGCTTGATGCACCGGTGTCAATCTTCGATCGACCAGGTGCAGTGGATCTTGTTGATCCGCGTGGCGACGTTGAGTTCGACAATGTCGTCTTCCGATATCCGTCAGCAGCGTCAAGCTCAGTGGCGTCGTTGGAAACTCCGGGTAGTCACTCCGGTGATCCAGATGTCGACGTGATTAAAGGATTAACTCTTCGTCTTGCGCCTGGTGAAACCGTTGCTGTGGTTGGCGCAAGTGGCTCAGGAAAGACCACGCTTGCATCGCTTGTGCCGCGTCTCTACGACGTCACCTCTGGTGCAGTACGCGTCGATGGCATGGATGTTCGAGACCTCACTGGCGATTCACTACATGATGCAATTGGTGTTGTTTCGCAAGACCCACATCTGTTTCACGAATCAATTGAGTCGAACTTGCTGTACGCAAGGCCAACTGCAACGCGCGAGGAAATTGTTGCGGCCTGTCAGGCTGCACGCATTCATGACACCATCGCCGCATTACCCGATGGTTATGAAACGTTGGTGGGAGAGCGTGGATATCGATTGTCGGGCGGAGAAAAGCAGCGACTCGCAATTGCACGAATGTTGTTGAAGAACCCGGCCATCATGATTTTGGACGAAGCAACAAGCCACCTTGATAATGAGAATGAAGCCCTGGTGCAAGAAGCGCTAGATGCTGCGCTGCACGGTCGAACTGCTCTCATCATCGCCCACCGACTCACCACTATCCAAGATGCCGACCGCATTGTGGTACTTGATTCCGGTCAAATTGTTGAACAAGGGACTCACGACGAGTTAATGGCATTAGATGGTGCCTACGCATCGCAAGTGCGTGCGGGCGATTCCTTCGGTTCTGCCACACCGACTCCGTAAAGTAGAGGCAGTGGCCATGAACATTGAGTACATCGACGGAGTTCCATCTGTCACGGTCGGGCAATTTTCTGCAATTGTCAGCCAACTGGTCTCTGCCACCTTTGATGATGGATTATGGATTGAGGGAGAGATTCAAGGTCTGAAAAGTCCGAATCCTCACTTGTATTTCAGTCTGATTGAGAATGAAGGCGGCGAAAAGGCACAAGCAAACATCAACTTGTTCGCCGGAAAGCTTCGTGCAATCCAATCAAAACTTCGCAACCAAGGGCTTGAACTCAAAGACGGTATGCGTGTTCGTTTCTATGGACGCCCCGACTATTACGCGCCATTTGGCAAGTTGTCCATCACGGTTGAAGATGTTGACACTCAATTCACCCTTGGCGATATTGCTGCACAACGCGAAGCATTGTTAA
>JBIIJW010000174.1:0-3758 GCA_044233525.1 Ilumatobacteraceae bacterium
CAGCCATACAATGGCGGGGTCATGACGTCGTCTCATTCCGCAACATCAGGGGACAGCATCCCGCTGAACCCTGAACAACAAGATGCGGTGTATCACCCTGGCGGACCTCTTTTGGTGGTTGCTGGTGCCGGGTCTGGCAAAACACGCGTTCTCACACAGCGCATTGCATGGCTGATCTCCCAAGGTATTCATCCGCAGAGCATTTTGGCCATTACGTTCACCAACAAAGCTGCTGAAGAAATGCGTCATCGCGTGACCGACCTTGTTGGTGGCGTCTCTCGTGCAATGTGGGTCACCACGTTTCATAAGGCGTGTGTGCGCATTTTGCGTCAACACGCCGATGCGCTTGATTATCCGAAGCAATTCACCATCTACGACTCACAAGATTCAAAGCGACTTGTGGGCTATGTCATTCGCGACATGGGACTCGATCCGAAGAAGTTTCCCGCAAACACTGCGCAGGCACGCATCAGTTTGTGGAAGAACGAACTCGTGTCACCAACAATAGCGTTCGACACTGCCGAGCACATTGCTGCGCGCCGAAACGCTGAGATCTACCGCGAGTATCAGGCGAGGCTTGTCCGTGCAGGTGCCATGGACTTTGACGATCTTTTGGTCAATGTTGTTCGCCTGTTCGAGAAATATCCAGATGTTTTGCGCTACTACCAAGAACGTTTCCAACACATTCTTATTGACGAGTTCCAAGACACCAACCAAGCGCAGAATCGCATTGTTCTCATGCTGGGTGAACTTCACAAGAACGTCTGTGTTGTTGGTGATAGCGACCAAAGCATTTACAAGTTCCGTGGCGCAGACATGCGCAACATTGAGGACTTTGAAAACGCATTTGGCGAAGCAACCGTTGTGGTGCTGTCGCAGAACTACCGCAGCACACAAACCATTCTCACCGCGGCAAACTCTGTCATCTCGCAAAATGTTGGTCGTCGCCCAAAGGACTTGTGGACGTCGGCAGGTGACGGTGAACAAATTGTTCGCTATTACGCAGAAGATGAGTACGACGAAGCATCGTGGGTGTCAACAACTGCTCGTGAGTTACACAACAACGAAGGTCGAGGGTGGGGCGACATTGCGGTTATGTACCGCACCAATGCACAGAGCCGAGCCATTGAAGAATCGTTCATGCGGGCTGGCACTCCCTACAAAGTGGTGGGTGGCACAAAGTTCTACGATCGCCGGGAAGTCAAAGATGCCATTGCGTATTTGAAAGCCGGAGCGAACCCACTCGACGAAATCAGCATTAAGCGTGTGTTGAATGTGCCAAAGCGTGGAATTGGCGACACCAGCATCGGGAAACTCGACACATTTGCTGGTGCCAATGGAGTGTCCTTTATTGATGCCATGCGTCGTGCTTCAGAAGCAGGCGTGAGTGGTTCTGCTGCGAAGGGTATTACGTCTTTTGTGGCATTAATTGATGAAATGCATGCATCACTGTCCGACGGGCCATCTGCATTGTTGGAACTTGCCATGAACAACAGCGGCTATCTCACCGAACTTGAAGAAGAAGATTCGGTGGAAGCGGCTGGTCGTCTGGAGAACATCTCTGAACTTATTGGTTCGGCCGCGGAGTACACACAAGTCGACGAATTCCTCGAACAAGTGGCACTCGTTGCAGACACAGACGATCTCGACGGAGAAAATCACATTGTGTTGATGACTCTGCACTCAGCAAAAGGGTTGGAGTATCCCGTTGTCTTCTTGGTGGGATGTGAAGAAGGAATCTTTCCGCATAGCCGAGCACTCACCGAACCAGCAGAACTGGAAGAAGAGCGTCGACTTGCATATGTTGGTCTCACCCGTGCACGCGAGCGTTTGTTTGTGTCACATGCGTGGCACCGCATGCTGTTTGGTCAGTCGCAGTACAACCCTCCATCGCGATTCCTCGCAGAGATTCCAGTCGAGTTGTTCGACCGCCAAGGCAATGTCGATTCAGGCGCCGACCACGGTCGAAACTTCGGTCGCACCCCAGGAGACTGGCACGATGCAGACTTGCCTTCGTATCGACGTCGCAACGATGATGAACCAGAAGGCCGAACGTTTGGTGCTCGTCGCCAAGAACGTGCGGTTCGCGCACCAGCACAACCTCGTAATACTGAACACCTCGCTGGTCTAAAGGCCGGAGACGATGTGGAACATGCTGTGTTTGGTGAAGGCGTCGTCATTGAAATTACGGGCTCGGGCGAGAAAGCCGAAGTCACCGTTCGGTTCCGCGACCGAGGCACAAAGCACCTTGCATTGGCATGGGCACCGTTGAAGAAATTGTCCTGAGATACTTTTGACCCCTCGCGGAGTAGTTAAATGGACACCATGAAGGCAGCCATTCTCATCGAAAGTCTCACAGGTAACACGTGGAAGGCTGGCGAACTTATTGCCGCAAACTTGCAACAAGAGGGCTGGTCAATCACTGGTTTTTCCGCGGTGAAGACTCCAGACCATTCATCAATTCAAGAAGCAGACACAGTCATCGTTGGTACATGGGTGCATGGTCTCTTTGTTGTCGGACAAGCACCCTGGGCCATTGATCGGCTTCGTGCACTTCCTGCAATGTCTGGAAAGAAAGCCGTTGCCTTTTGCACATTCGCATTGAACCCTGGCAAGTCGCTTGATGTCATGACCAGCACATTGTTGTCGCGTGGTGCCGATGTGGTGGGTGGGCTTGCGCTTCATCGCGGCAAACTCGCAGAACACTCAGAAGAGTTTGCAATTCGCCTTGTTGACTCTGTGTCAGCGAAGTAACGCGTCAGTTTTTACGGCAACGTTGGCGTTGTGACGCCGCGCAAGTCGATATACAACGTTCGTCTGTTTTCCACGATGGGTCGCACAGAATCTGGAAGTGTGAGATCGTCAACGGTGAGGGTGCGCCCACTGCAATCTGTGAACTCGCGCGACCCTGGCTGATGGGTGACAAGACACGTGGAATCTCTGTCGGCGGGGTACCCGTAATAGACACGCCAGCCAAGAGCTGGATCGTCGCCGGTGTGGTCGAGGACAATCGACCGAACCCCGTCGGGGCTCTTGAGGTCGGGGAAAAGAAGGGGGCCACCCTCGGCAACAGCCTTGGCCATGGCCTCAACCTTGCCCACTTCGAAGACTTTGTTGGCAATGGCGTCGCCAGAATCGGCGCGGTTGTTGATGGTGGAGGCCACAAGCCACAGACCGAGGAAAAACAGAACAAAGAACACAATTCCTGCCAAAACAGGCACAACTGCCCGGGCAAGGGGGGAGCGTAAGCGGGGTGTTTCCATGCCCCCTATTGTGGCGGGTTGGTAGAGCAGTACCTGTTCGGCGTAGGGTTTCTTTTCTGTGAAGCGCCCCTACCGAGTTGTTGTTGCCAAGCCTGGCCTAGATGGTCATGACCGTGGAGCAAAGACCATCACCCGTGCTCTGCGTGACCACGGCTTTGAAGTCATCTACACCGGTCTCCATCAGACTCCCGAACAAATTGCTGAAACTGCCATGCAGGAAGACGCAGACGCAGTTGGGTTGTCACTTCTCTCTGGTGCGCACAACACATTGTTTCCTCGAGTGATGGAAGAACTGGGAAATCGCGACATGGCCGACATCTTGGTGTTTGGTGGTGGAGTCATCCCCGACGCCGATGCGCGCATCTTGCGCGAACAGGGTGTGGGCAACATTTTCGGACCCGGATCATCACTCAAAGCTATTTGTCAGTGGCTTGAAGAAGAACTCGACAACCGCGAATAGAAATACACGGAGTAATTCATGGACCTCTTTGAGTA
>JBIIJW010000176.1:0-3694 GCA_044233525.1 Ilumatobacteraceae bacterium
AAAAGCCGGCAAAGAGGTATACGGCCGCATCATCAACACCACATCGGTATCTGGTATCTACGGCAACATCGGTCAAACGAACTACGGCGCAGCAAAAGCTGGTATTGCTTCGTTCACTGTGATTGCTGCACTTGAGTTGGCTCGTTTTGGTGTCACGGTGAATGCCGTTGCGCCTGTCGCACTCACCCGCATGACCGAAGGCTTGGGCAATGCACCAGAAACTGACGAAGAGCGTGAAATGCGTTCGCCGCGTTGGATTGCTCCAATTGTTACGTGGCTTGCAGGAAATGAAGCCGGTGATGTGACCGGACGAATCTTTGAAGCAAGTGGTCAGACATTGGCCATTGCCGAAGGCTGGCACCGCGGTCCAAGCGTGTCCCCAATTGATGATCCCACCAAGTTGGGTCCAGTTGTTGCAGACATGCTCGCTAAGGCACGTCCAAACGCAGGTATGGACGGACGCGATGGTTCATATCCACAAAACACTCTCAATAAGAAGTAATCAACACCACACAAGGGGGAAACACCATGGCACTGAATCCATCAGCAGTTGGATCCGTAGGGGAGCCGTACACAATTTCATGGACATCAACTGATTCGCTGTTGTATGCGGTGAGTTTGAATGTCAGCTCTGATCAATTGCAGTACGTCACGGAAAACTCCACTGGCGTGACACAAAAGGCATTGCCAACAATGCCAGTCGTACTTGGGTACGGACAAGGTGGAGCTAATTCGAATCCAATGCGCAATGTTGGAGAGTTCAACTTTGCGAACTTGGTGCACGCATCTCAGGCCATCACATTGCACCAGCCCCTTCCTGTTGAAGGAACTGCAACCGTGCAAAGCAAGCTTGTTGCAATGTACGACAAAGTGAAAGCTGCGGTCATTGTGACGGAGGCAGAAGCCACCGATGCTGCTGGAAAGCCGTTGTACTCCACACGTTCTTCCGTCTTCATTCGTGATGCGGGCGGATTCGGCGGAGAGCGCGGCCCAAGTGGTGCAGTGAACGAACCGCCGGCAAGTGCTCCTGACCATGAAGTCACATTCCAGACAACTCCCGACCAGGCGTTGTTGTACCGCTTGAATGGCGACCGCAACCCGTTGCACTCTGACCCGAATCACCCTGCTGTTGCAGCAGGAGTTTTCCCGCGCCCCATCTTGCATGGTCTGTGCACCTACGGGTTCACAGGTCGCGGATTGTTGAACGCACTCTGTGGCGGCGATGCAGATCGCTTCAAGCACATTGAAGGTCGATTTGCATCCCCGGTTTTCCCTGGTGATGCACTCACCGTGAAGATATGGAACAGCGGCGCTGGCGAAGCCTTGTTCGAGACATACGTTGGTGACCGCAAAGTCATCGACCAAGGACTCGTCCGCTTCAGCTAGACCATCGCGCCACACTTTGGAGGCGCTTCAATGATGTCGAACGTAACTGCCTTGATTTGATGCTGATTCACTAGTATTCAGGGCGTGAACAGTCGCCGTATGTCAAGGCTTTTTGGGGGTGTCTTTTTCTTGGGCGCCACCATGACAACTATTGTGCCAAGCACCGTCGCTACGGCTGCGTCCTGTGTCCCAGTTGAGTCTTCGAGTGGCACCGATGTTGTGTTGACTTTCACCAACACGTCGGATTGTGACTGGATTGTTCCATCCGGTGTGACGCGTCTTCGCGTCTTGCTTGTCGGTGGCGGAGGCGGTGGAGGTTTTGACATCGGTGGCGGAGGCGGTGGAGGTGGCTATCGCGAAGTATCGAATGTTGTGACGACGCCCGGTGAAATTGTGACAATTAAGGCCGGGGCCGGAGGCAACGGAGACACAAGCCAAGGTGTTCCGTGTGTTGGTAGCAATGGAGCATCGTCATCAATTGCACTTGCGTCGGGAAATCTCTCAGCCATTGGTGGTGGTGGCGGCGGC
Organism: Ilumatobacteraceae bacterium; assembly: GCA_044233525.1. GTDB lineage: Bacteria > Actinomycetota > Acidimicrobiia > Acidimicrobiales > Ilumatobacteraceae > UBA2093. The sequence goes on from JBIIJW010000176.1 coordinate 1,915, forward strand.
GGACAAGATGGCGGAGGAAACTGTGCAACTGACGGTCTTTCTGGAGGCTCTGGTGGTGGTGGCGGAGTGGGTATTCAGTGGCCTCGTGTAGGGGGATCTGGAACATACGACTCGGATAGTGATGTAACGACATTCGGTAACACAGGTGGGAATGCATCGCCTAGTTCGTATTACGCAGGTGGTGGCGGTGGCGGTGCCGGTGGCGTTGGTGGTGCCGGTTCGGCAGACAATTTGGGCGCAATTGGTGGTGCTGGAGGAGTTGGAAAAGTCTCCAATATTACAGGCGCAAATGTCACCTATGCAGGTGGCGGAGCCGGTGGGTTTTTCCAGTCGGGAACGCGTGGCAGCGGCGGTGCTGGTGGTGGCGGTGCTGGTGGCACGAGTTCAATAAGTCCGGTTGGCGGGACCAATGGTCTCGGTGGTGGCGGCGGCGGTGGCGGCGTGCAAAATGGCGTACACGGCCAAGGCGCACGTGGTGGTAACGGTGTCGTCATCCTGCGTTATTCACTTGCAGATGTTCGTGCCCCGCTTCGAGTTTCAAGTGCAATCACGTCTCTTGGCACGCAAATCACTCTTGGTTTTGATGAGACGTTGTCGAGTACTAGTCCGAATCTTTCGTCGTTTACGGTTCGTGCAGATGGTGCGGTGCAGGCGCTGTCATCGGTGTCGGTGACTGGCTCAACCGTTGTGCTTGGTCTGTCGAGCGCCGTGTGGCAGGGCGCGGAAGTTACAGCGTCGTATGTTGACCCCACATCCGGCGACGACCTAGCAGCTATCCAGGATGTATCTGGTAACGATGTTGCTTCGTTTTCTCTTGTGACCGTCACGAATTCATCGACAGTCACGACTACAACGGCACCGCCAGCAATTGAAATTGTGGTGAGCGTGCCGCCATCAACCACAACCCCGTCCAGTCAAGCAGACATTCCATTTGTATCTACTCCTGTTGTCGTTCAATCGACGATTGCGAAGGCATCGCCAACACCGACAACAACAGCCATTCCGTCGACCACGTCATCTCTTCCTGTTTCGGGCACCACAATCGCTCCTATTCCAAAGATTTCGGCTGTTGCGGCTGGAGAAGTGGGAGTGAAGGTGGGTAACAAAGTTGAAACAGCAACTGTTCAGCGAATTGATAATCAGTTGGTTGTGTCGGCTGGTGTGTTGAAAGCAACTCTTGGTGGCATGAATGCCGATGGGTCATCCGTTCCTTTGGATGCCGATGGGAATGTCCGCTTGAAATCTGGCGATGTCGTCAGAATCAAGTTGGCCGGTTTCAAACCGGGCAGCGTTGTTGAGGCGTGGCTGTTTTCCACGCCGACGTTGCTAGGGATTGCAAAAGTTGGCGCCGATGGAACAGTGGCGGGAAGATTTATCATTCCGAAGAACGCGTCGAATGGGGCGCACCGTATTGCAGTCGTTGCGAAGACTGCCGATGGCAAGCCAGCCATTTTGACTGTTGGTGTGATGGTGGGTGAATGGAACTCTGGTTCTCGGGTGACTGTGTGGTTGATTGTGTTGCCTATCGCGCTAGCCGTGGCTGGAGCTTTGATATTGCCTGCCACACGACGTCGACGACGTCTGGGTTCTATTGGCTGAACAACGTCCACTCGTCGTTTTTCTTGCCGCGAAGCTCGTCGTAGTCAACTTCAACACACATAATTCCGCGTGACTCTGCAAGCGTGCGTGCCTGCGGCTTGATGCTTTGTGCAACAAACATGCCGCGAAGGGGAGTCAATGTGGGGTCGTTCTCTAAGTCGGCGAGGTATCGAGTGAGTTG
>JBIIJW010000189.1:0-3373 GCA_044233525.1 Ilumatobacteraceae bacterium
TGACAACTTGATGTCAGACAACACCCAATTTGCGTGAGTGTGTGCAACTAATGCAGCTCCGGTATAGCCAGCCGCAGATTGGGCAAATGTGTGTCCGTCGATGAGACGAACTGAAGATTCGATGGGATCGATTGACAATGCGCGCCAAACATCGTCTAAGAAACCAATGGCGGGCAACACAACCACAGTGACCGCATCTTGCTCGCGTAAGAGGGCAACAGTTTTCTCAAGAACGAGTGGAGATCCGGGCACGGCATACAACACATGTTGATGCGCGTGTGCTTCGCTGACAAGCGTGTTGGCTATCTCGCGGTACACCTCGTCGAAGGATGTGGCTGTTTCGTAGAGATGATCAAAAGATTGCGCATCACCAACGACGTGTGCAGAGGGGTGTTGTGATGTTCGAAGATATCTCTTCGTCGTCGATGCGATGGCATGCAGTGTCTCCGAAGTAATTCGGTCGGGGTTTCCTGGCCCGAGACCAACAACGGTGACGATGGGCATTAGCTAATGGTGAACATTGCGCCATTCCAGACGCCGTAGGTGGGGTTCACAGAAACATCAGATGCGGCGAGATAACCAATGAGGTTTGACTCGTTTGGTTTTTCGGAGGCAACTTCAATGAGTGACTCTTTAATGGTGTCGTACGGGTGACTCAAGATGATGTGGTATCCGAACTGAGTCTTCACTGGTCCGGTTGGCACACCAGCTTTCGCATTGACCGCGCCCTTCATAAAGTCGGCATCAAACTGCTGTTGAAAAAACGCGAGACTTGTACACGGATCGCCATCGGCTGATAACGATCCGCCACTTTCCTTTGCGGCTGGTTCAATCGAACGCTTCTTTGCAACATCTTCAAACTTTGCACCGCCCGAAAGTTCTTTGAGGACTTTCTTCGCATCGTCTTCGGTCTTCAACAAAATGTGACTCATACAGAGAACACCAGTTGATGCAGGCGACTCGTTGTACAACTCTTTCAACTTGGAATCTGGATAGGCCTTGAACTTTTCAATTGTTACTTGTGCAACGTTCAAGTTGATGACAAGTTCCTGGAGACGCTCTGGAAAACTGCTGAAACCTTCGGCTGCGGGTGCATCTTTTTCGATAGTTGCGCGATCGGTGGTTGATTCGGCGAGATTATTGGCGGTGAGGTACTGCTTGTACGTCTCGAATCGAATGAGCGTACGCATAATGCTGAGCGCATCTTCTTTCTTTGCTTCGCCATTTGGCCCTGGTTGCAGCTGGCCACTTTCGACGAGGTCGGAAAGAAGTGTCTCAAATGTTTCAAGCGAATAAGTGGTCCCGTTAATAGTGAACGCGTCATTCGCGGAGGCGACGGGGGAGTTACTGCCACAGGCGCTGAGGGCAAAGGTGGAAGCAGCCACGATGGCAAGGGCACGGCGTGAGAGGGATGATTTGGTCACGGAGAGACCTTAGTGGTCGTCTGGCTCAAACAACTCGCACAGCATTGTTGTCAATGCCACAGCAGGGTTCTCTCCGCGCGGAATTGGCACCGTCAGGACACCGGTGGACTCTTTCAAAACGGCCCGTAGCGAGAGTCTGCGCAATGTCTTTGTTTGGCTGGCGCGAAGTTCAATCGGCGACAGGCGTGCATCGGATCCGTTCATCACAATCTCTGTAATGCCGATGCGGTAGCACTCCACCCGCAACGCCGCCACGGACAACAATGATTGTGCTGGCGTGGGAAGCGGACCGAATCGATCTGTCCACTCGTTCTCAATCTCTGACAATTCTGTTGCGGTACGAACCGAGGCAAGTTTTCGGTACGCCTCAAGACGCAAATCTTCGCTCGGGACATAGTCGTTTGGAAGATGGGCATCAATAGTGATGTCCACTTTGATGTCGGACTCTTCCACAGTGGGTTCGCCTTTCATCTCGGACACTGCTTCGGTCACCATTTGGCAATAGAGGTCGTATCCGACAGCAGCAATGTGGCCGCTTTGTGCCTCGCCCAACAAGTTTCCTGCGCCTCGAATTTCAAGGTCGCGCATTGCAATCTTGAATCCACTTCCAAGATCTGTTGTTTCGCCAATGGTGCGCAACCGTTCATAGGCCTCTTCAGACAGGACTTTGTCGCGGGGATGGAACAGGTATGCATAGGCGCGTTGCCCGCTTCGACCAACTCGTCCGCGCAATTGGTGCATTTGCCCAAGCCCGAGTAAGTCGGCGCGTTCAACAACCAACGTGTTCACCGTTGGCATGTCGATGCCGCTTTCAATGATGGTGGTGCACACCAGCACGTCGTAAAGGCCTTCCCAGAAATCAAGAACAATCTGTTCAAGCCGGGTTTCATCCATTTGGCCGTGAGCAACTGCCACTCGCGCTTCGGGAACCCATTCACGAAGTTCTGCGGCGCGTTCTTCAATCGATTGAACACGATTGTGCACCCAGAACACTTGGCCTTCACGTAACAGTTCGCGACGGATTGCTTCAATGGCCACTTGCTCGCTCTGTTCGCCAACGTAGGTGAGAATTGGTTGGCGATCTGCTGGTGGCGTTTGCAATAACGACAAGTCTCGAATGCCAACAAGGCTCATCTCAAGCGTTCGTGGAATTGGTGTTGCCGACATTGATAGAACGTCAACATTTGTCTTCAAGCGTTTCATTGCTTCTTTATGTTGAACACCGAATCGTTGCTCTTCGTCCACAACAAGTAGCCCAAGATTCTTGAACTCCACGCTTTCTTGCAGTAATCGGTGAGTGCCAATGACGCAGTCAATATCACCTGACTTCAATCCGGCGATGACCTTCTTTGCTTCGGTATTCGAAAGGAATCGTGAGAGAACTTCGACCTTGATGGGATAGCCAGCAAAACGTTCGGCGAATGTATTGCCGTGCTGTGTTGCCAGCAACGTGGTGGGAACCAGGACCGCAACTTGCATGCCATCTTGAATTGCTTTGAACGCTGCACGGACGGCTACTTCGGTCTTTCCGAACCCCACATCTCCGCACAACAGTCGATCCATGGGAACTTCGCGTTCCATGTCAGTCTTGATGTTCTCAATTGCTTCAAGTTGGTCGGGTGTTTCAATGAAAGGGAAGGCCGCCTCCATTTCGTGCTGCCACGGTGTGTCTTCGGCAAACGCGTGACCTTTGGCAGTGACTCGTCGCTGGTACAGCACGACTAGTTCTTGTGCTACTTCGCGAACTGCAGAGCGAACGCGCGACTTTGCACGTGCAAAATCTGAACCGCCCATTCGATGCAACGAGGGTGCTTCGCCGCCAACGTACTGACGCAGTACACCAATTTGTTCCGTGGGGACGTACAGCTTGTCGCCACCCTTATACGCAATGAGCAAGTAGTCGCGTTCAACGCCACCAATGGCGCGCTTCACCATTCCTTCGTATTTCC
>JBIIJW010000013.1:0-14413 GCA_044233525.1 Ilumatobacteraceae bacterium
GGCAATTGCAGGAGCAAACTTCCATACCGCCATCATCATTGGATAATTCCATGGGGCTACTTGTGCGCACACACCTACAGGCTCACGTCGAATCATTGATGTCATGTTTGGCATGTATTCGGCCGTTGCTTTACCTTCCAGCATTCGCGCAGCACCAGCGAAGAAACGAATCTGATCAACCATTGGTGGAATCTCTTCACTCATGGTGAGGGCAATTGGCTTTCCGGTGTTCTGAACTTCGCGCTCAACAATTTCTTCTGCACGAGCCTCTATTGCATCAGCGATTCGGTACAAGGCAAGCGAGCGTTGCGATGGGGTTGTTTGGCCCCATGACTCAAACGCCTTCGCAGCAGCATCCATTGCACGATCGACATCTGCAGCTCCAGACAGCGCAGCCTCTGCGTACTTTTGTCCCGTTGCGGGGTTGATGACATCGCTTGTTCGACCATCCGCCGCACCGACATATTCACCATTGACAAAATTTTGAAAAGTAGCCATGTAATAAGGATTCCACATTCGCGCATGGTGAAACAGTGGTTCAGGAAATTTCGTGCAGAATGTGTCCATGACCGCAATCGCCACCATTGGTGTTCCACGTGAGATAAAGACCGCAGAAGGACGGGTTGCCATGACGCCCGACGGTGTTCGAGAGTGCGAGCGCCTCGGAATCAACGTGTACGTCGAAACGGGCGCTGGCGAAGGAGCATCCATCCCCGATAGCGACTACGTGGCGGCTGGCGCCGACATTGTTCCAAGTGCGGCAGATGCGTGGAGCCAACAAATGGTTGTCAAGGTGAAAGAACCGAAGCAGGAAGAGTTCCAATACCTCCGCAAAGACCTCACCTTGTTTACTTATCTTCACCTCGCCGCATACCCAGAGGTGGCCAAAGCTCTCATTGCGGCCGGCACCACATCATTTGCATACGAGACTGTGCAAACAAAAGATGGCGCCCTCCCACTTCTTGCCCCCATGAGCGAGATTGCGGGTCGTCTGGCACCACAAATGGGCGCACATTTTCTTGAACGCACGCACGGTGGTCGTGGTGTTCTCATGGGTGGTGCGCCCGGAGTACGCCCCGCACGAGTGGTTGTTCTTGGCGCAGGCAACGTGGGCTGGAACTCAGCGTGGATCGCAGCCGGCATGGAAGCCGAAGTTCTCTTGATTGACAAGAACCTCGACAGACTTCGCTATGTCGATCAAATTCATCGCGGTCGCATCATGACTGTTGCGTCCAACCGAGGAGCAATTGAACGCAGTGTTGCCGACGCAGACCTCGTCATAGGCGCAGTTCTTGTGGCCGGTGGACGAGCTCCCGTCGTGATGAGTGAGGACATGGTGAAATCCATGAAGCCAGGAGCCGTCATTGTTGACGTTGCAGTGGATCAAGGTGGATGCATCGAAACAACGCGCGAGACCACGCACACTGACCCAACATTTATGAAACATGGAGTCGTCCACTATGCCGTCGGCAACATGCCCGGCGCTGTGCCTCACACGAGTACATATGCACTCACCAACGCAACCTTGCCGTACCAGATTGATGTCGCGTCGTTCGGTGCCAAGGGTTCAATCGAAAAGAATCCAGCACTGCTTCATGGCCTCAACACGCATGCTGGGATGGTGACCTATGAAGCCGTCGCCAGAGAACTAGGGGTTCCGTTCACTCCTGCTCGCGAGGCACTCGCGTCATAAGGTGGGGTGCATGACCACCCCAGTCTCCGAACTCTCTGTTCCAAAACTTGATTTTTTTCTCGGCAACAATCGAGAGGATCGCCGAAAGGTCTTGCGCGCGACCGCAAAAGAATCCTGGCTAGCCCAAACAGACATTGGATACACCGTTCTCACCTATGAATCAGTCATGGGAATCCTGCGCGACAAGCGTTGGCATTCAGCAACAGGTCTCGCTGCACAGATGCAAGGAATTCGCGACGAAACATTTATGAACCGTCGACGCCGAGTATCAATCTTGAACGCAGAAGGCGAAGTGCATGTTCGACTTCGTCGCCTCGTGGCTCCGGCGTTTTCTCCGCGCAGTGCGGACCGCCTGCGTCCGTTCATGCGAGAGGTGGTGAACGAACTTGTTGACCCGGTTGCAAAAACTGGGAAGAGCGAAATTGTGCAAGATTTGTGCGAGCCCTACCCCATTCCCATCATCTGTGAGCTTTTAGGAGCACCAAAGGAAGATTGGCAACTCTTCAGCCGGTTGGCAACAGATGTTTTGCGAATCTTTAGTGACGATCTGCAATCAGTTCTTCAACTCATTATGGATGCACAAGATGAATTGAACGAGTACACACGACAACTCATTGACGAACGTCGAAGTGTCCCCCGTGACGACTTGTTAACAGACCTCATCGCAGCAGAGGAATCTGGCGATCGACTCACGGCAGAAGAACTTGAGATGATGGTGGAGGCTGTCATTGTTGGCGGGACCGACACCACTCGCAATCAACTGGGCCTGGCGTTAGTGCTCTTCGCCGAAAATCCTGAGCAGTGGAACATTTTGCGCGAACGACCAGAACTTGCGCCACGTGCGGTGGAAGAAGTCATGCGTTACCACGGAGCAGTTGGCGGAACCGTGCGATTTGCTAGCGAAGATATTGAATACAACGGTGTTCTGTTTCCGAAGGGAACATTTATGAGCACGTCTATGGGAACGGGAAACTTTGATGAGTCAGTGTTTCCAGCGCCAGACAGTTTTGACATCACACGCGAGCCAGTTGGACAACCACAATTGTCCTTTGGTGCGGGAATTCACTATTGCCTCGGCGCGTCGCTTGCACGCGCCGAATTGCAAGAAGCGTTCATCACTTTGTCTCAGCGAATGCCAAACCTCGCGCTAGATGGCGAAGTGGAATACAAACCGACCGGCGTTGGAATCTTTGGTCCGGCAAAACTGCCCGTGTCATTTACCGCAGGTCACTAGTCGCAACAGCTGTCACGCCAGCCACATGAGAAGCACTTGAAGTGTGCGTGCTCTGGCGTGAGTGAGCCGCCACACAGTGGGCACTCGGGAAACACACCAAACTTCGTACGACATGATTCATCTGTCTTTCGAGGCGCAGGCATTGACGATGTGTTCTTTTCCAACTCCATGTCTTCATTGTGCCTCATGAGTGAACATGATTAGCGGACTCCAGCCCGCCCCATCACGGGAAGAAGAAGTAGCGTAGAGACCGCTTCTATGAGACTTTTTCCTACACGCGATCGCCGAGAAAAATCGGCACCGCGACCAGGAACCGCACGAGCAGCCTTTTCATATCCCGACTTCCGCATGATGTGGACAGCCAACTTCTTGTCCAGCATTGGAACATGGATGCAAAATGTGGTGCTTCCGGCCTACGTGTACCACCGAACCGGCAGTGCGTCGGTGGTGGGTGTCTTCATCTTCGCCCAACTCGGTCCACTTTTACTTCTCTCCATTCCTGCCGGAGTACTAGCGGACAGATTCGACCGCCGAAAGTGGCTGGTCTTTGCTCAAATCATTCAAATGATGGGGTCTGTCTTCCTCGGAATTTTTACCATTGCCGATGCGCCAATTTGGACTCTGTTCATTGCGCAAACGTGCGTTGGTATTGGAAACGCTTTCAATGCTCCAGCCTTCTCGGCAGTCCTTCCCAGTTTGGTGAAGCCTGAAGACCTTGGCGGCTCCATCAGTTTGTCGTCTGCGTCCGTGAACGGATCGCGCGTTACAGGCCCAGTCATTGTTGCAATCATGATGAGTTGGGGTGTGACCACGGGCCAAGTGTTCCTCTTCAACGCCGCCACATACCTGTTCGTCACGTGGGCGGTGTTGCAGATTCATATTCCAGCAATCACGAAGTCAACCGAAAAAGGCCTCAAAGCGTTCACATCCGGATTTCGCATTGCACGACAACGACGAGCCATTGGTCGAGTGCTCCTCACCATGAGCTCATTTTCATTGCTGAGCCTTTCATATGTTGGACTTTTCCCCGCCGTTGCCGACCTCACTTTTGGCATCGAACCAAAGACCGCGTTGTATAAATGGCTCTATGCCACGTGGGGGCTGGGCGCCATGTTTGGTGCACTCGCCATTGGAACAGTTCTCGCAGGAACAGACAAGCGCAGAACCGCACGACATGGTTTCGTAGCTTTCGCAATTGCAATGTGCGCGTTTGCTTCAGTACGAGGAACATTCTTGGCGTTCTTCACAGCGTTTTTCTTGGGCGTTGCGTACTTTGGAACGACCACTGCACTCACCACTGTGGTTCAAAGTCGTCTAGAGCCAGAAATACGTGGACGTGTCATGGCGCTGTGGTTCATGGCGTTTGGTGGCACAATTCCAATTGGCAATGTGATTTTTGGGCCCATTATGGATGCAATTGGTTCGCGACCAGTTCTCTACATTGGCGCTGCATGGGCATTGTTCCTCGCGTGGTGGTGCAACATTGAAAAAATTGACGAACTCGACGCAACTACGCGATAAGCCTCACGATTTCAATAACGCAGCAACCACTCGTTCCGTCGCAGCAGCGCGTGAACCTTTGACAAGCAAAGAATCCCACTCGGTATTTTGCAATGTGCGCATCACGTCGTCGAGGGATTGGGCACTCTGTCCATATAAATCCGTCTCAAGAGAGATGATGTCAATTCCAACTTGTTGAGCAAAAGCTGCAACGTTTGCATGGGCTTGCACCGGATCTGCAACTTCGGCCATACGCCCGACAACTGCAATCTTGCGACGACCAGAGGAAGATGCCAGAACTCGCAACGCAGCCAACATTGAGGATTCATTCGCGTTGTAGGAATCGTCGAGAATCCGTTGTCCGACAACATTGGAGAGCCACACCATTCGCCCGAACTCTGAACTCTCCTGGCCCACACCAGAACATGCTTCTGAAAAATCCATTCCGCACGCGATGCCCACTAACACTGCGGCAGCTGCATTAGCCACCATATGGGTGCCGGCAAGGGCAGGAGTAACAGTGGCGTTCTCTCCTTGATACATGAAATTTGCGGTAACAACACCAAATGTGTCCACAGATTCAACTCGCCACACCAAATCCGACGACTCTGAGGTTCCAAACGTCAGCACATCGCACTGGGCGCGTTCACGCAACGTCGGAAGCCATTCATCGTCACCATTCAAAATTGCGATGCCGTCCGATGGAAGCGCTTGCGCTAACTCGCCCTTTGCTCGTGCAATCCCAGGCGCACCGCCGACACGTTCACCATGCGCATCGCCGATGTTGGTGATGACACCAATCGTGGGTAAGGCGATGGCACAGAGTCTCTCAATCTCATGAAAGCCGCGCATTCCCATTTCAATCACTAATGCATCAGCATCATCGGGCGCATTCATAATGGTGACGGGAACACCAATGTCGTTGTTCAGTGAATGTGCAGCCGCGTGTACACGACCGAATCTCTGCGACAACACGGCGCGAACCAAATTCTTCGTGCTGGTTTTACCTGCAGACCCCGTAATTCCAACAACACGGCCGTCAACAGATGTTGAGAGCACTCCGCGATAATGGCGGCCCAAAGCAGCCAACGCTGCAGTGGTGTCATCTACCTCCACACACGTGATGCCGCTGATGGATCGGCCACGCGACACCAATGCGAACGCTGCACCCGCAGTCTGTGCATGTGACACAAAATCGTTTCCATCACGGTCCGCCACAACGGCGACAAAGAGTTCTCCACGAGAGATAGAACGGCTGTCGAAAGACACTCCCTCGGCAACACAATCTGGCCCAAAAAGGAGTCCGCCGGTGATGTGCGCCACATCTGCTGCAGTGATGCGCATAACTCGACCCTAGCGGCGAGTACCGTCGTGTCGATGGACACCGCCGACTCCCGCATCAATCTCGTGGTGATTTTTGGCGGACAATCTGCCGAACACGATGTCAGCTGTGTCACTGCATCTCATGTCTTACGGGCCGCGAATCCCGATCGCTATCGCACAATTCCTATCGCCATCTCGCGCACTGGAGAGTGGTCGCTTCCGTCTTTTGCTGAACTTCCAGGCGGTGGAGTCGACCCTCAACAATTACCAACGCGCCTCGACGCATCTGGGTTGCCAACAACTCAATCAGTGGTGGCCACTACATCACTCTCTGGCCCCACCGTGGTGATGCCACTTGTCCATGGCCCGCTTGGCGAAGACGGAACGCTTCAAGGACTGCTGGAGATCACAGGAGTGGCCTACGTCGGCAGTGGAGTGTTATCGAGTGCCATTGCCATGGACAAAGCAATGGCAAAAACTGTTTTTGCACAAGCTGGAATTCCACAGGGCAACTACATCGCATTGCGCGATGACGAATTGTCGCCACTGCTGTTAACGCATGTTGCAGACCAACTTGGTTTTCCCATCTTTGTGAAGCCGGCAAACATGGGCTCATCAGTTGGGGTCTCAAAGGCCAATTCACTTGAACAGTTGCAAGCCGCAGCACAACATGCCGCACAATACGACGAGTGGATTGTTTTCGAAGAGGCAATTGCTGGTCGCGAACTTGAAGTTGCAGTCATCGGCAATAGAACTCCGCGTGCGTCAGTGGTTGGTGAAATTATTCCGGGCAATGATTTCTACGACTACGAAGACAAGTACGTATCGGATTCAGCAACCCTCATGATTCCTGCTCAGCTCACAGCCGAGCAAAGCGAAAATCTTCGTCAGTTAGCACTTCACGCGTATGAAACCCTTCGATGCGAAGGGATGGCGCGCGTTGATTTCTTCTTCGAAGAAGGTGGCCGCGGTTTCTTGTGCAATGAAATCAACACAATTCCAGGCTTCACTCCCATCTCGATGTATCCAAAGATGTGGGAAGCAAGTGGTCTCAGTTATTCAGACCTCATTGACGAATTGGTTCTTCACGCACAAGAACGGCACTCTCGCAAAAAGCGCAATACCCAGCACTAAATCAATTAACTGCCAGCAGCAGGAATGTTGACTTTTTGCCCTTCCAACAAAACAACTGATTGCATGTCTGGCCAGTTATTTGCATTCAACAATGCACCGATGGTGAAACAAGACTTGAACTTGTTCTGTATGAGCCACAACGAATCACCTTTTTGAATGGTGTACGTACCTGCAGTGTGATTCTCACAACCAGGCTTCACTGGGCCGGCACCAGCAGGAGCACCTGGCAGAGTTGTATTCGACCCAGGCACAACAACAGCCTGTGGTGGAATTTTTATTTGCGTACCCGGATATGGAAACTGCGCCGGAGTGACCCAAGCGTTGTAGGCCAACAACGTTGTCACCGAGATATTGAACTTGTTAGCCACCAAGATTGGCGAGTCACCTGCCACCACGGTGTACAGAGTCTCTTCACCAACCGCGCCCGTGGGAAGTGTTGTTGTGGTTCCCGGTGCCGTGCTTGCAACGGGTGGGATTGTGGCGAAGTTGGTTGGCGTGACGTTGACGACCGTGGTCGCAACGCCGAGAGTATCGCCGCCACACGCAGCACCAAACAACGAGGCTCCTGCAACACAGACCACCACAGTCAAGGATTTACCAAGACGAGTACGAAGTGAAGCGTTCAACACAAATGACAAGAGTAGATGGTGAGACACCTCGAAAGGTGTCGCTTCATCTAGACGAGGGGTCGAGCTGTTGGCGGAATAGGCGCAGGAAGCGACGTTTCGCCCATGAGATAGGAATCCACGCCGGCGGCGCATGCGCGACCTTCGGCAATGGCCCACACAATCAGGCTTTGACCACGCCCCATGTCGCCAGCAACAAAAACGCCTGGAACATTCGATTGGTAGTTCACGTCGCGCGCAACGTTGCCGCGTTCATCGAATGCAACTCCTAGCTGATCGAGCCATGAACCTTTCTCTGGCCCAACAAAGCCCATCGCCAAGAACACAAGGTCGGCTGGGATTTCCTGCTCAGTGCCCTCCACTTTCACGAAAGAACCGTTCACAAACTCAACTTCGTGAATCAGGAGTGCTCGGACATTTCCATTTCCATCGTCAACGAATCGCTCGGTGTTCACGCTATAAATGCGCTCGCCGCCCTCTTCATGGGCTGATGAGACCTTGTACACCATTGCGTATTGCGGCCATGGATTGTTGGTCGTGCGCGAGTCCGAAGGACGCGGCATGATCTCGAGCTGTAGCACTTGCTTTGCGCCTTGACGTAAAGCGGTTCCAAGACAGTCAGCTCCGGTATCGCCTCCGCCGATGATGACAACGTTCTTTCCGTTGGCATCTATTGAACTTGAGGAGAAATCGCCTTCTTGCACTTTGTTCGCGATGGGCAAGTATTCCATTGCTTGATGGATACCTTTCAACTCGCGACCTGGCACATTGAGATCACGCCACGACGTAGCACCGCATGCCAAGACAATCGCGTCGTGCGATGCGCGTAGAACTTCAATGTCAACCGCACCTCCAACGTCTGCATTCACGCGGAACTCGGTGCCTTCTTGCTTCATCTGTTCAAGACGGCGATCAACGTGCTTCTTTTCCATTTTGAATTCAGGAATTCCGTATCGCAAGAGACCACCAATGCGATCGGCGCGCTCAAGAACAACTACGTCATGACCAGCTCGTGTTAACTGCTGTGCCACTGCCAAACCAGCAGGCCCGCTTCCAATCACCGCAACCCGCTTGCCTGTTTTGGTGGTGGAGACCTGAGGCACAACCCATCCTTCGTCCCAAGCGCGGTCAATAATTTCCACTTCAACTTGCTTGATGGACACCGGATCTTGATTGATGCCCAACACACACGCAGATTCACACGGCGCTGGACACAACCGTCCTGTGAACTCCGGGAAGTTGTTTGTTGCATGAAGGCGCTCAATGGCTTCACGCCAGTGACCGCGATACACCAAGTCGTTCCAGTCGGGAATGAGGTTGCCGAGAGGGCAGCCGTTGTTGCAGAACGGAATACCACAGTCCATGCAACGACCAGCTTGGTGATTGAGTTTCGCTTGATCAAACGGCTCGTACACCTCTTTCCAGTCCTTCAGACGAATCTGAACTGGTCGACGTGTTGGACCACTACGTCCCCACTGCAGGAATCCAGTTGTCTCACCCACGAGAAGCCTCCATCACTTTGTTTGCAGTTTCTGCATCGTTCAGGCCAGCTGCCTTCGCGGCCGCCATCACATCGAGAACTTTCTTGTAATCACGCGGCATTACTTTGCGGAAGCGGGCCACTTCAACAGTCCATGCACCAAGGAGTTGTTCTGCAACAGCAGACCCAGTGAATTCACCGTGACGAGCGATTGTTGCTCGTAACCACTCCTCGTCTTCGCCAGCAACGTGTTCAAGGTCAACCATTTCGTAGTTCACCAACGACGGGAACGCACCATCTGGGTCGTAGACAAATGCGATACCACCAGACATACCTGCAGCGAAGTTGCGGCCCGTTGGTCCGAGAATGACTGCTCGGCCGCCAGTCATGTATTCACATCCGTGATCGCCGACGCCTTCAACAACAGCAGTTGCACCAGAGTTACGAACGCAGAATCGTTCACCCACAACGCCGCGGATAAAGATTTCTCCACCCGTGGCGCCATAACCAATCACGTTTCCTGCGATGACGTTTTCTTCGGCTGCAAATGGTGCATCACGATGCGGATGCAAGATGATGCGTCCACCAGAGAGACCCTTACCAACAAAGTCGTTTCCATCGCCTTCGAGACGAATCTGAATTCCCTTCGGCACGAATGCGCCAAAGCTCTGTCCGGCCGAACCCGTGAGGTGGATATCAATGGTGCCATCGGGAAGACCTGCGCCGCCCCATGCCTTCGTGACTTCGTATCCGAGCAACGTACCTACAGTGCGATTCACGTTCTTCACGGGAAGTTCAATCTTCACTGGACGTGCATCTGCAATGGCATCTTTCGACAATGCAATTAATTGATTATCGAGCGCTTCATCAAGGCCGTGATCTTGCCCTACCGAATTAAACGGCGTTTGACCGTACGGGTTCAACGGTGTTTCGAGTATCGGCGAGATGTCGAGACCTTTTGCCTTCCAATGATCGATTGCCTTCCGGGAATCAATCATTTCGACATGTCCAATTGCTTCTTGAAGCGTGCGGAAACCAAGTTGAGCTAAGTATTCGCGCACTTCTTCAGCGATGTATTCGAAGAAGTTCACAACGAACTCTGGCTTGCCAGAGAATCGCTCGCGCAGTGTTGGATTCTGTGTTGCAACACCAACAGGACATGTGTCCAAGTGGCAGACGCGCATCATGATGCAACCACTCACCACCAGTGGAGCCGTTGCGAAGCCAAACTCTTCAGCTCCAAGCAACGCGGCAATGACAACATCGCGTCCGGTCTTCATTTGGCCGTCTGCCTGCACGACAATGCGGTCACGAAGGCCGTTCAACATCAAAGTCTGTTGCGCTTCAGCCAAACCAAGTTCCCACGGCGCGCCGGCATGCTTCAGAGAAGTCAACGGTGATGCACCTGTTCCGCCGTCGTGACCAGAGATCAACACAACATCTGCTTTTGCCTTCGATACGCCAGCAGCAACAGTTCCCACACCAACTTCAGCAACCAACTTCACGTGAACACGTGCTTCAGGGTTTGCATTCTTCAAGTCGTGAATTAACTGCTTGAGATCCTCAATGGAATAGATGTCGTGGTGAGGAGGAGGACTAATCAATCCAACGCCTGGCGTTGAGTGACGCGTTTTTGCCACCCATGGATACACCTTGTGTCCAGGCAGCTGGCCACCTTCTCCAGGCTTTGCGCCCTGTGCCATCTTGATTTGAATGTCGTCGGCGTTCACCAAGTACTCACTGGTGACACCAAATCGACCAGACGCCACTTGCTTGATCGCGGAACGCTTTGAGTCGCCGTTTTCCATCGGAATGAAACGCTCTGGATCTTCTCCACCTTCACCCGTGTTGCTCTTTCCACCAATGCGGTTCATTGCAACAGCAAGGGTTTCGTGTGCCTCGGCAGAAATGGAGCCGTAACTCATTGCACCAGTTGAGAATCGCTTCACGATCTCTGACACTGGCTCAACCTCATCGATTGAGATTGGAGGGTGCACGCCTGTGCGCAATTCAAACAAACCACGAAGTGTTGCAAGGCGTTGTGATTGATCGTCCACATCGCGTGTGTATTGCTTGAACAAGTCGTAACGACCTGCACGCGTGGAGTGCTGCAAGCGATAGACGGTCTCTGGGTTAAAGAGGTGGTACTCCCCTTCACGGCGCCATTGATATTCGCCACCCAATTCGAGGCGACGGTGCGCGCGAAGCTCTGGACGCTTTGGATGGGCCGTGGCGTGACGTTGTGCAACTTCTGCAGCAATCTCATCGAGCCCAATTCCGCCAAGACGCGAGACGGTGCCCGAGAAGAATTCATCTACTAGCTCTGATGACAAACCAATGGCTTCAAAAATTTGTGCGCCGGTGTACGACGCAACAGTTGAAACACCCATCTTCGACATCACCTTCAAAACACCTTTTCCGGATGCCTTGATGTAATTCTTTAGTGCCTTCTGCGGGTCAACGCCGCCGAGACCGTACATCCCCGTCTCATTGTCGGCGGCGATCATGTCTTCGATTGATTCGAAAGCAAGATACGGATTAATCGCACCTGCGCCAAAACCAACCAGCAATGCCATGTGATGCACTTCGCGCGCATCACCACATTCGACGACAAGCCCAACTTGTGTGCGACTCTTTTCGCGAATGAGGTGATGGTGCACGGCACTTGTCATCAACAGCGACGGAATCGGCGCATACACAACATCTGAGTTGCGGTCCGACAGCACGATGATGCGTGCGCCGTCGACAATTGCTTGGCTAACTTCTGTGCGAATTCGATCGAGAGCAGAACGCAATCCGGCTCCACCCTCTGCAACGCGATACAAACCACTCACAACGACGGCCGCGAGATGCGGATGCGTTTTGTCTTCGTTGATGTTGATGATCTTCGCCAAGTCATCGTTGTCAATGATGGGGAAAGGTAGAACCAACTGGCGACAGCTGTCAGGGCCAGGCGCCAACAAGTTCGCCTCTGGCCCAACACTTGTTCCGACTGCGGTCACAACTTCTTCACGGATGGCATCTAACGGCGGGTTGGTGACCTGTGCGAACAACTGCTGGAAATAGTCAAATAGCAAACGTGAACGCGTGGACAACACCGCAATTGGAGTGTCGGTACCCATTGAACCAATTGGTTCAGCACCAGACTTTGCCGTTGGAGCAAGGATGACCTTCAACTCTTCCTCGGTGTAGCCAAACATTTGCTGACGCCGCATCACGCTGTCGTGACTATGAACAATGTGTTCGCGCGCAGGCAAATCATCGAGATGTGTGAGACCGTTTTCCAGCCACTCTTCATACGGATGCTCCGACGCCAACTGCAATTTGATCTCGTCGTCGTCAATGAGGCGACCTTGCGCCGTGTCAATCAAGAACATGCGTCCTGGCTGCAAACGACCTTTACGAATGACTTTTGCTTGATCAATGTCGAGAACGCCTGCTTCGCTTGCGAGAACGACAAAGTCATCATCTGTCACCCAATAACGCCCTGGGCGCAAACCATTGCGGTCGAGAACTGCACCAATGAGTGTTCCGTCGGTGAATGCAACGTCGGCTGGGCCATCCCATGGCTCCATCAATGATGAATGGAACTTGTAGAACGCACGCTTACGTGGGTCCATACGGTCGTTGTTTTCCCACGCTTCTGGAATCATCATCAACAATGCGTGCGGCAATGATCGGCCAGCAAGATGCAACAATTCAAGAACTTCGTCAAAACTCGCAGAGTCGCTCATTCCAGGCGTACAAATCGGGAACGCTCGGTCGAGTCCAGGAATGAGCTTGGTGGCCAACAACGCTTCGCGAGTGCGCATCCAGTTGCGGTTTCCTTGCACGGTGTTGATTTCACCGTTATGTGCGATGTAACGATACGGGTGCGCCAGTGGCCACGATGGGAAAGTGTTCGTAGAGAATCGGCTATGAACAAGAGCCAATGATGACTCCATGCGATCATCGGACAGATCAGGGAAGAACTGTTGCAACTCTGGCGTTGTCAACATTCCCTTGTAGACGAATGTGCGTGCAGACAACGATGAGAAATACGTGCGCATGTCGCCGTCTAACTCATGTTCAATGCGCTTGCGAACAATGAACAACTTTCGGTCGAGATCAATTCCGGTGGAACCGGCGGGGTCGTCAACAAAAAACTGTCGGAACGTTGGCATCACCTTGCGGGCCGACACGCCAAGACAATCTGGGTTGACGGGGACATCACGCCATCCGAGTGGTCGCAGACCTTCTTCTCGTGCAATGGCGTCCACTGTTGCGGCTGCTCGGTCTGCATCACCAGCGCTTTGCGGAAGGAACCCAATGCCTGTGGCATAAGCACCAGATGGTGGAAGGTCTATCCCTGCTACCGCGCGGAAGAACGCATCGGGAACTTGAATCAGAATGCCAGCACCGTCGCCCGTGTCTGGCTCTGCACCAGTTGCGCCTCGGTGTTCCATGTTGGTGAGCGCGGTGAGACCAAGCGTCACAATGTCGCGACTGCGAATTCCCTTGATGTTCGCTACGAACGACACACCACATGCGTCGTGCTCGAAACGTGGGTCGTACAGACCATGAGCCTTGGGGAGGTCGGGATTCATGAGCGTCTAGTCCTTTACAGAGACATGCAAGGCATGCCGGAGAATCTGATTCAGTTCTCCCGGGACGACGCTGGCCCGAGCAGAAAGTAAGGCTATCTAGGGCGACAGCCCATCACAAAGTAATTATCGAACCTTAGGCAGGATCGACGTACTGGGGAGCCCGCTTCTCGAAGTCGCTCATGACGGCTTCGCGCTGGTTATGTCCACCGATGAGGCTGCCAATGATGCGGCGTTCGGCCGCAAATTGGGCGGCTGCGAAATCAAGAGTGAGACGGTTCAGCAACTCTTTGGCGCCACGTACTGCATCGGGGCTGCGCTTCACGATCTCTTGTGCATATGCGAATGCATCGTCTCGTGGGTTTTCGGACAAACGTGTGACGATGCCAATCTCCTTTGCCTCGCGGCCATCGAAGATGCGGGCAGACAACACAATGTCTTTCATGACGTCGGGGCGAACAAGACCCTGCATAAGAACAGTGCCCGCCATGTCTGGGACAAGACCCCAATATGTTTCGCGAACGCTGAACTTGGTGTCGGGATGAGCAATTCGAATGTCGGCACCCAGAGCAATTTGGCAGCCGCCACCCAGCGCATGTCCGTGAACAGCCGCAATGACGGGAACTGGCACTTCCTGCCATACCCACGCGGACTGCTGACCAAGATGTGTGATGCGACCTTCCTGCATGTCCCCCGCTGTTGGCGCATTGCTGTTCTGGCGTTCACCAGAAGCCATTCCGCCCATGGAGGCGAGGTCGAGGCCAGCGCAGAAAGACGCGCCTTCGCCTGAGACGACCACGACGCGAATCTTCTTATTTGTCTTCAGGGATTCACCCGCGT
>JBIIJW010000014.1:0-14402 GCA_044233525.1 Ilumatobacteraceae bacterium
TTGCTGCACCGATTATTCACACACTTGAAACTGCAATTGAGTGGATTGGTGACGACGAGCTCGTTGAGGTGACTCCTAAGAGCATTCGCATCAGAAAACGATTCCTCACCCTTGAGGACCGTCGACGTCAGTCAAAAGGCAAGTAGTAACTACTTCTTTTCTTTGCCACGTACAGCTGGGTGCGGTAACGGGACTGCAGTGGGACGCGTTAATTGCTCCACCATGATGTCATAGGCCTTTGAGCCCATCATCTCTGTTAGTTCATCTTTAAAGAACACATAAGCCGGATCTTTTCCAACAAAAGCGTCTGCAGATTCGGTGCACCACCAATGGAAATCGTCTCCGCCCTCACCCCAATCGCGTCGCTTCCATTCGCGAATGGTTGAGATGACGTACCCACCGTCTTCTGTGTAATCCTCGTGCCGAACAGGAACTTGCCAACAGACATCTGGCTTCCAGTCCATGTGTCTCTCACCGGCTTCGACTGCGGCAATGTGAAATGCACACCCTGTTCCACCCTCAAAACCTGGGGGATTGTGAAAAATACAGGCACCGTTCACGACTCGGGTTTTCATATCGTCACCTTTGCCGACGACCCATTTTCCATCGCGCCCCTTGTCGAAGTTCTTCCAGTGCTTCTTTTTGAGACGTTTCACGTACTTCTTGACAGATTTGAAGTCATCCTCGTCCAGGAAGTGTGCACCAAACGAGCAGCAACCCTGCATTAACTCGGGAGTGGGATCATCGTGAACCCCCTGACAACCCTCACCGTAAATGCACTTGTAATTAGAACGCAAGAATGTTGCGTCAATCATCCATGTGCGCAGTTCATCTGGGTCTTCAAAACTGACCCATTCGCGTGGTTGTTCTTCTCGTAACACAATCAGCAACTCTACGACATTTCATCACGAAGCAAAGCATGTTGTTCTGACTAATGTGATGAACACATTCAGAACAACAAATGAATGGATAACTACATGAACCCAATAGACGACTTTGTCTCTCGGTTGGAACTCTTGGCCGAAGACCTGAACGATTTCTCAATGCGCATACTTTCGGAGGCCATCGAATCAGGTGAAACGGTTCGACCAACTCTTGAAAAGCAAGTCTCTCAGGCTCGCCGCGCTGTTGAGAAAGCAATCCAGCACTTACAGAAGGGTTAGTACTGATTCAAAGCGTCAATGAGTGGTCGCAGGTCGGCAAACCCTTTAGCCGTGTAGTTCAGGGAAATACGGGTGAGGTGAGTGACGTCGTTGTCTCGTACTTCATCGTCTGTTGCTGTGCCTTGCACGAGAAGTCCGTCATCTGAAAGATAAGAAAATCTCTTCGACAGAGCCTCAAGATCCTGATCTGGAACACGACGTTGAAGACGCAGGTACAGACGGTTATCAACGAAGCGGATTGAGTGGTAGTTGCGATAAAAGCCCGTGACTTCACTGACGGCCTCTTCAACACTGTCTGTGATCTTGTACAGGGATGTATCCGTAGGACTGATGAGACCGTGAGCAAGAAGCAATGGCTCCATCGTGTTCATGAGGGGAGTCCAGAAAGGGTCTCCAGGAATTTCCAAGAACACAATTGGTACGGGTACAGATTTTGCTGTCTGTGCCAAAGTGAGAAGTTCGAACGTTTCATCCAATGTGCCAAAACCACCAGGCAAACATAAAAAGGCGTGCGATTCCTTCACCAGCATCAGTTTCCTCGTAAAGAAGTACCGCATGCTCACGTACTTTTCATCGCCCGCAATAACCGAATTTGCGCCGGTCTCAAACGGAAGACGAATAGAGACACCAATCGATTTTTCGCGACCTGCCCCCATCATGCCCGCTTCCATGATTCCTGGTCCGGCCCCCGTCACCACCATGTACCCAGCATCGGCCAAAGCTCGAGCAGCATTCACAGTGTGCGCATAAATGGGATTCTGAGGAGTTGTTCGCGCCGACCCAAAAATAGACACCTTTCGAATGTCTCGATACGGGGCAAACATGTCGAAGGCGCGCGACATCTCTTCAACAGCTGTACTGGCAATCTTGATATCGAGAGATGTTCCGTCACCGTCGAAGAGAGATGCTGATGCTCGAAGAAGACGCTGGAAGAAGCGACGATCGGCTGGACTACGCGTCTGAGATGAATACGACTTCTCAATTTGCTGAAGAGCCGCTTCGTAGTCTTCTTGTAGGCCCATGTGGAAAGGCTAGTTCAGGAAAACGATGCGGCCTTGTCACGCAAAACGGTTAACAGTTCATCGAAGCTTTTCATGAACGAAGCAACACCTTCTCGTTCAAGGTCTGTGGCTACTTGTTCAACGTTAATGCCGAGTTTTTGAATGGAATTCCACTGTTCACGCGCCTCGTCCAGATTTGCATCAATGCTGCGCGACACATGTCCGTGATCGGCAAAGGCCTCCAACGTTGCATCGGGCAAGGTGTTCACTGTGTGGGGGCCGATGAGATTGTCAACATACAGCGTGTCGGGATAAGACGGATTCTTTGTTGACGTTGAGGCCCATAGTGGTCGTTGAACATGTGCACCGGCATCAGCGAGTCTTTCCCATCGTGGTCCGTTGAAAAATCTTTCAAACAGTTCGTAGGCCAACTTGGCTTGCGCCACCGCAGCGGTGCCTTTAAGCGCCAAAGCCTCTGGCGATCCCACAGATTCAAGCTGAGCGTCTATCACATTGTCGACTCGACTAATGAAGAAGCTCGCAACACTGTGAACTCCAGAGATATCAAGCCCTTGGGACTGACGGTCTTCAAGGCCAGCGATGTATGCCTCCATCACATCGGAGTAACGCTGCAAACTAAAGATCAGAGTGACATTCACGCTTCGACCTTCGGCAATCATTTGCCGTATGGCGGGAAGACCTTCAACAGTGGCTGGGATTTTGATCATGACATTCGACCGAGATATTCGATCGTGAAGTTTTCGGGCAGCATCTAACGTGCTCGCCGTGTCATGCGCGAGAGAGGGATCAACTTCAACGCTCACGAAACCGTCTACACCATGAGACGATCTGTGTAGTGCCTCAAATTCATCGAGAGCACCATTGATATCCGACAGGACCATTTCCCAATAGGCATCCATCGGCGACAGCCCTCGTTTTATTTCGAACTCAAACTGGTCGTCATAGTCGTGCGACCCTTGGATGGCTTTCTGAAAAATAGTGGGATTTGATGTCAATCCACGCACGCCATTGGCGATGAGTTCACGAATTGTTCCTCCAGAGAGGTAACTACGCTGCAAGTTGTCTAACCAGGGACTCTGTCCTTGTTCTACAAAAACTCGTTGCAGCGGAGTAGTCATTTTGTAATCGCGGCTTTCGCAACGTCTGCAACATGCTCGGGCGTGATGCCAAGTTCCTTCATTACTGTGCCACCTGGCGCACTTGCTCCGAACCTGTCAATGCCAACACATGACGTGGCGAACTGCTGCCATCCAAAGGTGCTTCCAGCTTCCACGCTGATGCGTGGAAGATTGTTGGGGAGAATTCCGTTCCTTTCAGCGGCACTGAGATTGTTAAAACGTTCCCACGACGGCATGGACACCACATTGACATGGACACCTTCTTTTTCGAGCAACAAGGCCGCATCTCGAGCAACGCCAACTTCACTTCCTGTAGCAACCAATGTGGCTTGCGGTTTCGACACTGCATGAATGATTGCAGCACCGGGAAGAACAGCGGATCCGTCGGTCAAACTAGGGACATTCTGTCGAGACAAGATGATTGCTGTGGGGCCATCGTGTGTCACCGCAGCAGCCCAAGCGGCGGCTGTTTCATTTGGATCCGCTGGTCGAATCACTTGTAGGCCTGGGATGGATCTCAATGAAGCAAGATGCTCCACTGGCTGATGGGTCGGCCCATCTTCTCCAACCCCCACCGAGTCGTGACTGAAAACAAACACACATCGAGCGCGCGATAGTGCTGCAAGACGAATGCTTGGCCGCATGTAATCGGCAAAAACAAAGAAAGTTCCGCCAACTGGGATAACACCACCATGGAGTGCCATGCCGACAAGAGCAGCTCCCATCGCATGTTCACGAATCCCGTAGTACACCTGCTGGCCTTCAGGTGTAGACGGCGAATATGCACCCGTGTTGGAGAGTTTGGCTCCGGTGTTGCCAGTTAAGTCCGCCGCACCTGCGACAACAAATGGCAACACCTTCTGTGTTGCCTCCAATACTTTCTGAAATGCCTGCCTAGTAGCCAGGTTGGTGTCTGAGTCAAATTTTGGAACCGCATCCATGACTGTCTTCAAAGAAGGCAGTGCGAGATGTTGGTGAATTTCAGACTGAGTGGAGTCTGACACCTTTGATTCCCACGATGACACAAGATCATCTCCGCGCTGACTCATATGTGCGCGATACGCAGCCACCAAATCATCGGGAGCCCAAAATGGCTCATCAGGAATACCCATGACATTCTTTGTGGATGTCACGAGTTCTGCAGTGAAGGGATTTCCGTGCGCTTCATGCTTGTCCGTGAGCTCCGGCGATGGAAAGCCAATTTTTGTTGGCAACACAACGAGAGTGGGCGAGCCCTTGTGTGCCCGAGCTTGAAGAAGAACTTTCTCCAGAGCATCACAATCTTCAGCAATATTGCCGGCGTCAATAACGTTCCAACCATAAGACCGGAAACGCGCTGGTACATCATCTGAACACGTGAGATTGGTGGAGCCATCAATGGTGATCTTGTTGTCATCAAAGATGCAGACCAGATGATCTAGCTTCAAGTGGCCTGCAAGAGACGCTGCTTCGTGGCTGATGCCTTCCATCAAGCATCCATCGCCAACGATCACAAAGGTGTGGTGATCAACTGCATCTGCTCCGTACCGTGCGCGCAGATGAGATTCGGCAATCGCCATACCAACGGCGTTCGCAAACCCTTGACCGAGCGGTCCGGTTGTTACTTCTACGCCAGATGTGTGTCCAGCTTCTGGATGTCCGGGCGTTGCAGAATTCCATTGACGAAAACTCTTGAGATCATCCATTGACAGTCCCCAGCCACCAAGAAACAACATCGAGTACTGCAAGATGGACGCGTGACCATTTGACAAAATAAATCTGTCGCGGTTGGCCCACTGGGGTTGTTGAGGATGATGGCGAAGCACTCGGCTATACAGAACATGGGCAAGTGGTGCCAAAGACATTGCTGTGCCTTGGTGACCGCTCTTCGCCTTGAGCGGAGCATCCATTGCGAGTCCTCGGATAAGAGAAATGGACAGAGCGTCTTGTTCAGCAGTCAGTTTGTTAGCCACGGATAGACACTAATCCGCGACGTGCTTCCACAACGGAGAGTTCCTCGTCGAACACCACAAGGTCTGCGCGTTCACCAACCATGACGCGCCCCTTCTGTGGATAACCCAACAGTTGTGCTGGGGTACGCGTGCAAGCAATCAGTGCATCGAGGAGAGGAACTCCACACGAGCGCACAACATTGTTCAGACAATGCGACAGGGGAGTTGATGATCCAGCCAATGTTCCGTCAGCAAGACGTGGAGCACCTTCCATCACCTGTATGCCTCGACGAACAGCCCACTGCGACATCCAAGCCACGGAGTCCGACACCAGGCACACCCCAGATCCGCCCTTCACCGCAAAAGCAAGGTTGATTGCCTCTGGAGACACGTGTACGAGATCCGCAATAAGCCCGGTGATGACCGTTGGGTGGGTCAAGGCGAAAAGTGCCACTCCACCATCACGATGATGCACCCCAGTCATTCCGTTGAACAGGTGCGTCACCATTCGGGCACCAGAGTCAATGGAAGATGTGAACTCGCTGCGTGTGGCGCCCGTGTGTCCAACAGACACCACAATTCCTTGTGCAACTAGTTGTGCAATGTTCTCGTTGACACCAACTTGTTCGGGAGCCACAGTCATGAGCTTGACAATGGACGGAAGAGAGCTACACCAGGCACGGTCGAACGGGATAATCCATGCAGGATTGTGCGCACCAGGAGCTGCACCGAGGAATGGGCCTTCAACATGTAGACCAACGCATCCGGTGTCGGTGCCCGAGATGAGGTTGTTCAAAGTAGTGACCGACGATGAGAGACGTTCCAGAGGTGCGGTCACAATTGTCCCAAGCCAAGACGTGGTTCCATGACGAAGCAGATGAGCATCTAGATGTTCAAATTCGTCTTTAGTTGCAGTGGCGACATCTACATCTCTAAAGCCGTTCATCTGAACATCAATCAACCCAGGAGAGATGAGGTAGTTGTCTGGAATTCCATCGAATGGCTCGATTGACGTCACGACTCCGTCATCGACGGTTACTCGTACTCGCTCATGAAGCGCATCACCATCAAATAACAGTTGAGCCGTGTAGGTGTCTGCCACGGCTAGAAGTTAGTTGGTTGCGTGACCAGCAGATGGACGCGACTGGCCGACGAGGCGAATGTCGGAGAATCGGAGAGTTGCCAAGCGAGATGCTTTCAATACTTTGATCACCCACCAACCGAAATCAATCTCGGTTCTCTTGTGGGAAAGGCGCGGAGACGACGGCGCTGCATGATGATTGTTATGCAGACCTTCACCCATGGTGAAGAAGGCGAGCCATTGAAGGTTTGTTGCGTTGTTGGAGTGTGGACGTTTCCCGAAATGGTGACCAAGTGCGTTCACCGCAGCGTTTCCCGCCAAATACACATTGGCGTGAATGAATGCCGCAAGCAATCCAGTCCACGGACCAAGCACCACCATGAGAATTCCAATGCCGATGCCGAGGCCCGTTTTGTTGTGCCCAAAGAACATCTTGTCCCATTTATCGTCTGGAAGATCGCGCGCATATTTGGAGATGATCGATTTGTCAGACAATGCACGTCGGTACAGACCTACGTTCTTCTTCTGTACAAACCACCAACCTAAGAGAACAGGGGAATGTGGGTCACCGTCTTCATCGGTGTACGCATGATGCTTGCGGTGAACCGCTACCCACTCTTTCGGTTTGATGCCCGTGGTCAACCACAACGTCAACCGAAAGAACCAGGCCACTGCTGGGTGAACGGTCAGAGCGCGATGGCTGAGCGCTCGATGCAGATACACCGTTGTCCCGGTATTCGCGATTGTGGTCACAATTGCTGCCGCGACCACCGCAGTGAGCAGAGCGTTTAAGAAACTGTTCATCACTGCAGAGTACCCCACTACCTACTAGTAGGTAGGCAATATCGGAGATAACTTGGCGTTGTGTCCGACGCAATCGCCCATGATGGTTCCCGCACTACACGTGACCTCATTCTCGATGAAGCCTTGCATTGCTTTGCCGAGAGGGGTTATGAAGGAACTTCACTGAATGACATTGCCGCAGGCGTGGGAATTCGTCGTCCGAGTTTGCTGCACCATTTTCCAAGCAAGGAAGCTCTCTACGGAGATGTCTTTGAACGTTTGATGTCGGAGTGGTTACAGCGGCTCGAAATAGCTATTGCAACACCAGCCCAAGGATGGGACAAAGCAGAGCTGGTTCTTCGTGCCGGACTCGACTTGTTCGCAGACACCCCGGATTATGTGCGAATCATGCGCCGCGAAGCACTAGACGGCGGAGTGCACTTGGGAATAGATCTGTCAGGAGTACTACGTCCCTTATTTGACGCGGCAGCGGCATACCTTGACGCTCAAATGGAGGCTGGGATCTTTCAGCATCATGATTCTCGCCAACTGTTAATTACGGGATACGGCGCAATTCTGAGTTATTTCTCAGATGCACCATTCATCGATGGTCTCCTTGATGAGGATGCCATGAAAAAAGAGAACGTTCATCGACACAGTGAACACATCATCTCGTTCTTCAAGTCAGCGTTGCTCAGATAAACGTTCAAAGTCATCGTGGTCTACGGTGTCCACATGACGATATTTGAGTTTCAGGGCACCAACATTGGATATTCAATGGAAGGTACTGGTGCGCCAATATTGGCATTTCATGGAACCACTCAGGCAGCCAACGCATGGGACCAAGTAAAAGCAGCCTGCACTGAACCGCGTACATGGGTGGTGTGTGAGTTTCCGGGCTCCGGAGAATCCTCTATGCCTGTTGGCCCAATCGACCTCGAACAATTCATTTCGGGTGCTGTTGCATTGATGGGAAGTTTGGGTTTTTCACAATTTCATGTTGTGGGCTATTCGCTTGGTGCCGTGACAGCATTGAAAACGGCATCACTTCACCCGTCGCACGTTCTCAGCGCAACATCTTTGTGTGGCTGGTCTCAAAGCGATGCTCGAATGCGCGTCACATTCGACTTATGGCGGCGATTGATTGCCATCGATCCGGCATTGTTTATGCGCTACGCCGTCGCCGACGGATACTCGGTTCCTACAATCGAGATGCTGGAGCCAATGATTGACACCGTGGCATCTATGGGGGCTGTAACAGTGCAGCCAGGTTCTGATGCGCATCTGGAACTTGACCTACGTGTCGACATCGAAGCGGACCTTGATCGCATTTCTTGTCCGTGTCTCATCATTGGTGGCCGATTCGATCGTTGGGTGGATTTCAGCAAATCAGAGCACATCGCGTCCCGCGTGAAAGGGGCACGCTTGGTCGGCCTACCCGCAGGACATCTCGTGATTAGCGAACTTTCTGGCGAAATTGCTCAGGAAATCATCAGTCACACAAGTTGAACTAACGCTCCTATCGGCATGAAGTGAGTACCGTATATAGACGTGTCACATCCTTCATCTCACACTCTGTCCGAATCTGATTCAAAAGAACTTCTTGCTTCTTACGGCGTACCATTCGCAAGTGAAAAGAAGGTCCTCACGGCCGACGATGCTGTGGCAGCCGCTGAATCTATTGGTTATCCCGTTGTGGCCAAGTTGGGCGGGGACAACATCGCTCACAAGACCGAACGCGGGCTAGTACGACTTCGACTAAGTGATCAGTCGTCGGTACGAGAAGCAGCAAGCGAGCTACTGTCCGCTGCAAGACCAGAAGATGGAGATGTGCACGTCCTCATTGCGCCCATGGTGTCAGGATCTCGCGAACTCATTGCTGGACTCCTCGTTGACCAACAATTTGGACCCACTGTGATGTTGGGGATTGGAGGCGTGATGGCAGAGGTCCTGAAGGATGTCGCGTTTCGGCCCGCTCCGTTAACAGAGCCAATGGCCAAATCGATGTTGTCTTCACTTCGCACCCAAGGGCTTTTAGAAGCATTCAGAGGTGAAGCTGCCGTGAATACCGACGAGGTGGTTGCGTGTCTCATGGGATTATCCCGCGTAGCCATGGAACGATCAGACATCGTTTCGGTGGACATCAACCCGCTCATTGTGAAGCCAGACGGTCACGTTGTTGCAGTTGACGCTCTTGTTGAGTTGGGCGAACGACCCGTACCGACGACGAAGAAACGTGCGCCGTACTCTGACGACCAGTTCAGGGCATTGTTCGAACCCAAAGGCGTATTGGTAACAGGCGCTTCAACTCATCCTGGGAAGTTCGGCTTTGTTTCGTTGCACAATATTCTTGCAAGCGGTTATGCGGGCGGAGTCTTTGGAACGAACCTTCAAGGCGAAGAGGTGCTTGGCATAAAAACTGTGGCCGATATTGCGCAGTTGCCGGACAATGCCATTGATCTTGTCTTTGTCTGCACTCCTGCCTCTGCAAACCCCGATCTCTTGCGCGCCTGCGCGGCTAAAGGCGTGAAGGCGGCATTTCTCACGTCGGCTGGATATGGCGAAGCGGGGGATGAAGGAAGAAAACTGGAAGATGAGCTCATCGCTCTCGCTGATGAACTGGGGATTCTCTTGGCGGGGCCAAATGGTCAGGGCGTGGTTTCTACTCCCGCCAATTTGTGTGCACAGATTGTTGCGCCATATCCACCTGCCGGTTCGATTGGCGTTGCAAGTCAAAGTGGAAATTTTGTCTCAAGCTTCATGAACTACTCACGTCAAACTGGCGTCGGAATTAGCCGAGCAGTGTCCGCGGGCAATGCGGCAGCACTAGGTGTTGCGGACCTTATTGAGTGGTACGGGCGAGACACTGCCACAAAGGTGTCATTGGCATACGTGGAGGGAATTAGCGATGGCGCAGGACTCATGTCGCGCTTGTCTGCGGTGGCCACGTCAAAACCAGTTGTCGTTGTGAAGGGAGGCGCTACCGAGAAGGGTGCTCGAGCAGCTGCCAGCCACACAGGCGCACTGGCAGCAAACGATGCAATCTTTGATGGCGCTTGCAAGGCAGGCGGCATTACGCGTGCCGCCACTGTTGAAGAAGCTTTTGAAGCCGCCGCAACTTTTGCAACACAACCTTTACCTAAGGGACCAAATGTTGTCATCTTGACCACCGCTGGTGGATGGGGAGTCGTAACAAGTGACGCCATTGCACAAGACGGGTCACTGCAACTCATGGCACTTCCCGACGATCTAAAGAAAACCATCGACACCAAACTTCCTCCTCGCTGGAGTCGAAACAATCCCGTCGATTGCGCCGGCGGCGAGACACGAGACACAATTCCGGAAGTCATGGAAATGATTGCATCGCATCCCGATGTTGACGCGGTGATCTACCTCGGAATTGGAATCCAGGCGAACCAAGCACGCTTAATGCGTGAAGGACGTTTTCACCCAGACCATGGACTAGAGAGAATTGTTGAATATCACGAGCGTCAAGATGCGCGATTTGCACAGGCGGCCTTTGAATTGTCCACCAGAACCGGCAAGCCCATCCTCGTGGCGACTGAATTAGCAGTGGCAGACCCGAACAACCCCGGTGTGTCAACGGTTCGCGATACCGGAAGACTCTGTTACGCAAGCGGCAATCGAGCTGTCATTGCGCTTGGCCACCTTTATCGATACGCGGTGCATACAGGTGTCGCAAAGGGTTAACACATCACGACGCGCCAAGGATCCGGTTCGATTCCTGATCATTGTTGGCGTTATTGGAACAGTGATGCTCACTGGTGGCTATTTCGCAACTAATTCCGTTGCGAACGCTGTT
The DNA here is from genome assembly GCA_044233525.1 of Ilumatobacteraceae bacterium. Classification (GTDB taxonomy): domain Bacteria; phylum Actinomycetota; class Acidimicrobiia; order Acidimicrobiales; family Ilumatobacteraceae; genus UBA2093. Next base: position 10,922 of record JBIIJW010000014.1, read on the forward strand.
GTTCCTCGTGAGGAGAGAACACAACCAACAGCACCAGCCACAAAAGTGCTCAGCGTTCGTCGTGCCCCAACAACGCTGTCAACAGTGACTCGCGTTGGTCAACTGCAACGCGCGCTTCAGTCGTTCCAAAATCAGATTCCCTCTGGGTCTTGTGCTTCCGTGCAATGGTTGAACCAACAACAATTGTCGGTTGAAGTCGACCGACAACTCATCCCAGCATCGGCGCAAAAGATTGTGACGGGGTTGGCAGCGCTGGAGGTACTGTCACCAACGTTCACATTCGAAACTTCAGTGTTCGCAACTGGAGACATTGCATCTGGTTCAGTTCAAGATTTGTATTTTGTTGGCGGGGGAGACCCTGTCATTGTTCGCAAGGAATACACCGCTACGGAGCGATACCCGACGACGAACGGAACATCGCTTGAATCTCTCGCAGATCTCATTGTTAGTGCAGGAATTCGAAACGTGACTGGCGCCATCGTCGGGATAGACGCGCGTTACGACGCAGTTCGGTTCCTTGATGTGTGGCCAGCAGAGTTTCGAGTTGTTGAATCCGGACCCCTCGGTGCGTTGGTTGTCAATGACGGTGCAGTTGTCGGCGCGACCATGAAGCCCGAAAATCCATCAATTGCTGCAGCAACAGAATTGAGGTCTGTTCTGGGGGCGCGAGGAGTTTTGGTGTCACAAGATCCGAGATATGAACTTCAAGTTCCTGCAACCGCCACAAAAGTGGCAACCATCAAATCAGTGCCTTTGTCGGCAATTGTTCAAGAAATGCTTGTCAATAGCGACAACAACACCGCCGAGTTACTCGTGAAAGAAATTGGTTTCGCAAGAAAGAAAATCGGCAGCACTGCTGCGGGAGTGTCGGTCATTCAAGAGTTACTGACAACTTGGAAACTGCCAACTCCCTCCACCGTGGTAGATGGTTCCGGCCTTTCTTCGCTCAACAAGATGTCGTGTTCCAACTTCGTCACTCTTCTTGCAAGGGCTGAATCGACGTTGCCAAGCTTGTTGCCAGTTGCCGGGCAAACTGGAACTCTTCGTTCCATTTTCATCGATTCACCAATGGAGGGTCGTCTTGTTGCAAAAACAGGAACACTCACTGGCGTGAAAGCATTAGCGGGCTATTTACCTTTAGAAGGTAATTCGCCAGTGCGATTTGCATTTGTCATGAATGATTCCGGAATAGACAACCAAGGGTCATATCGCCCAATTTGGCTGTCATTCGGCTCGGCACTCAATAGGGCGCGAGCAGTTCCAACACCAGAACAACTAATGCCGTGACTCTCACTCCTGCATTTCCGTTGGGAACATCGTTCCTTCCCGGCGATGCGGTGGTGTTGAGGGTGTTTGAGTCGCGTTATCTGGATTTGATGCGTGACGTTCTGCATGGAGATGGTCGATTTGTCTCGGCGCTTATTTCTGCTGGTTCAGAAGTCGGTGGGGGAGACCAACGATTCAATGTCGGCGTATTCGTAGATGTGGATCATGTTGAACAGGCCGACGTAGGACTCATGATGTACGGACACGCCACAGAGCCAACCAACATCACTCATTGGGACGACGAAATGACATATCCACGTGGGTTCTGTGTGCCGCAAATTTTCTCCCCCGATGGGGCAACGGACAGTGCCACCCAGAAAGAAAGTCTTGTTGGCCTTGCATCAACGCTGGAGAAATTCTTCGAGTTGCTCTCTTCTTTTGATATTGCTCCGCCGGCGCCGCCGGGTTTTGTCCTCTCACTGCTTCCTGCTCAGAAGGAGGAGTTCTCCAATGCCGACGAGTGGACACTGTTTTGGACACTCGCCCGTCTGTTGCCTTCGACGCCACTATCCCGAAGCGACCTACTGACTGACGCTGCTCTCTCGGATCGAATTCTTCGCGCCATTGAAGAAATTGAGCATCTGCAAGAAATTGTGGCATTTAGGTATGGAAACTGAGCCTGTGGATAACGGCTGCCCAGCACCGTAGAATTCTCAGCCCATGGCTGAATCCACTTCTCGCTTCCGTCGTCGCCCTGCACCGACCGACCAAGTCACAGACTTGGTTGATTCAGTGAAGCAGTACGCCCGTCAGGAAACCATTGAACCGCTAAAAGGTGCAGCGAGATGGGTGGCTGTCGGATCACTTGCTGCCCTCAGTCTCGGTTTAGCGATGGTCTTTTTGGCTTTGGCAGTCCTGAGATTGAGCCAAGACATTGGCGGAACAGTTCTAGACGGATCGTGGTCATTTGTTCATTACTTCATCACGTTGGCTGTTGTCAGTGTGCTCGTTGCCGTTTCATTCAGCAGAATCTCTCAACGTTCACTTGCGAAGGGTTCATGACATGTCAGAGACGCCACATATTTCTCGAGAAGACTTAGAAACAAAGTTCCGCACATTGCAAGCAGACATCCAGGGTCGTGCAGCAGACAAGAAGCAATCGCTTATTGCGGCAGGTTCTGCAATCGCTACGGTTGTCGTTTTACTGGCCTATTTCTTTGGGCGCCGAAGTGGTCGTCGCAAAGGTGGCCGTGTTGAATTTCGTCGGTTCTAATTAACGTGACGATTCTTTTTTCATTTTTGCTACGTCAACTACTGAAGTTAGATAAGACGCGTCACCCATGGGTTCGACGCTTGGCCATTCTCACGGCAATCATCGGATGGTTGAATCGTCGATTTGGTTCACGTCCGCACGTTGTACGTGTTCGTAAAGGCAGTTCACTGGTTGTTTCCGTGGTTCCACATAAAGAACGAGCCTCATGAGTACCGTGTTCAAAGAAGGCGAAAAAGCACTCTTCATCGACTCGAAGAAGCGGCGTTATTTGGTTACGTTGAATCCTGAGGGCGAGTTTCATAGCCATGCGGGCTTCGTTCCACACACGATGATCATCGGTGCCGAACCAGGTCAAGTTGTGGAGTCCACAAAAGGTGCCCGCTACACAGTGCTGCGACCCACTCTTGAGGACTTTGTTGTCGAAATGCCACGTGGAGCTCAAGTCATCTATCCGAAAGATCTTGCGCCAATGTGCATGTTGGGCGACATTTATCCTGGAGTCCGCGTCTTCGAGACCGGAATCGGTTCTGGTGCACTGTCAATGACCATGCTCAGATGGGGAGCGCACATCACGGGCCTTGAGTTACGTGAAGACTTTCTAAATCGAGCAACTGCCAATGTGCGATCTTTTCTCGGTGAAGAAGCACTCAGCCGATACAACGTGGGGTTAGGGGACAGTTACGAAGATGTTCCCGATGGAACATTCGATCGCGTCATGCTTGACCTTCCGGAACCATGGCGAGTCACGCCGACCGCCGAGAAGATTCTCACACCGGGTGGACTTCTTGTTGCCTACACGCCGTCCATTACCCAAGCAGTGCAAGTACGTGAATCTTTAGGCAAAGACTGGGTTGACCAGAGAACCCTCGAGGTACTTCATCGAACCTGGCACATTGAAGGCATGGCGGTTCGACCCGATCACCGCATGGTGGCGCACACGGC
>JBIIJW010000177.1:0-3658 GCA_044233525.1 Ilumatobacteraceae bacterium
CGTGTTCGGACTGAGCGCGTGCTTGAGCGCTTGAACGTGTGGCGATTCTGAGAACAGTCATAGACAGGTACTAATCGAGATTAAACAAATCTCGAACGGCCGCCGACAAACGCTCGCCTTGCGGTGTTCCGGCGGCTTCACGCAAACGAACCGAAGGGCTGTGAAGCAACTTCGCCACAATTCCACGGGTAATGGATTCAACCACTTCGCGCTGTTCATCGGTCATGTCTGACAAGCGGCTGCCAAAACGATCGAGCTCTGCTTGGCGGAATCCTTCAACAACTTCACGAAGTTGTGCAACAAGCGGTGCTGCTTGGCGCTGAGCTTGGTCCAACGTGAAACGCTCGACTTCGTACGAGATGATGTCGCGAACTTGATCGACCTCTCCAGCGCGCTGATTCAGCCCGCGCTCGGCCCATTCACTGAGGTGGTCTAGATCTCGCAAGGTGACTGACCCAATCTCAGCAACAGATTCTTCAACGTCACGCGGTAGTGCGATGTCCACGATGAGAAGAGGAGAGTTCGAGGCTGAACGCGCATGTGACACCATGTCTCGCCCAATCACAGTGCCTCCAGCACCGGTGCACGCAACAACGACATCGGCTGTTCCAAGTTCATGAACGAGGTTGTCGAATGATGCGACCCGAGCGCCAACTTTTTCGGCTAACACTTCGCCACGATCTGTTGAACGATTCACAACAACGACTTCGGCAACACCTGCACGAGAGAGAGCAGTGGCGACACCTTCGCCCATTTCTCCGGCGCCAACAACCAGAACGTTCTTGCCATCGAGCGAACCAATGATTTCACGTGCCATTTCCACTGCAGCGTGAGATACGGAGGCCGTGGAACGACTAATTGCTGTTTCCGTACGAGCGCGCTTGCCAACTTCAAGTGCATAGCGGAACAACAGATTCAACGTGTTGCGCGATGAACCTTCTTCCATGGCTGCTTCCCATGCAGAGCGCACTTGACCAACAATCTCTGTTTCTCCAAGGACAGCGGAATCAAGACCTGATGTCACTTCAAACAAATGGACAATCGCTTCATCGTCGTGCTGGCTGTACAAATGCGGTGTGATTTGATCCGCAGAGATTCCACTTGTTTCACAGAGAAAGTCGCGGATGTCTGAATACGCACCGTGGAAACGTTCAACAACGGCGTACACCTCGGTGCGATTGCACGTTGACAACACGACGGCCTCACGAATGTCATTTCGAACAACAAGACTGTGAAGAGCCTTTGGCATTGCAGAGTCTGAGATAGCAAGCTTTTCCAGCAAGTTCACTGGACTTGTTTTGTGATTAACACCAATGACAACAATCGACATAAAGGCCTACGCGCTGACTGGTCCGGATTGTTCGTTGGGAGACACTGCATCAAGCGAGGTATTGCGGCACTGCTCGTAGTAGCTAAGAATTTGTAGTTCAAGCGCAAGATCAACTTTGCGAACATGAACTCCGCGTGGAACAGACAGAACAGTGGGGGCGAAATTCATGATTGACCCAACACCAGCTTTCACCAATGCTTCCGCTGCCTCTTGTGCTTGAGACGCTGGTGTTGCGATGATTCCAATGCTGACCGATTTGGAGTGGACGATTTGCGTGAGTTCATCTGCATGCTTCACTCGCACTCCGCCAACAACGGTTCCGATCTTGGATTCGTCTTTGTCCACGACGCCCACGATATGAAACCCGCGCTCGGAGATTCCTGTGAAGTTGGCAAGTGCCTGACCAAGATTTCCTGCACCCACGATGACCACTGGCCATGATTGGTTCAACCCAAGTTCACGTTGAATTTGGTATGTGAGGAATTGCACCTCATACCCAACACCGCGTGTTCCGTAGGTTCCTAAGTAGGAAAGATCTTTGCGAACTTTTGCAGCGTTGACTGCGGCAAGTTCAGCCAGCTCTTCGCTAGAGATGCGACTTGTTCCCGCGGCTGCTACATCCACAAGAATGCGCAGATACACGGGCAGGCGTCCGAGCGCTGCCTCGGGAATCTTGCGGCGGGGGGTGTCCGACATCGCCTCTTACGCTATTGCTTCGTGCACACATTCACGAACTCCGTGCGCCCTCCCCTAGCCTTAATTGGCGTGACCTTGAACACGGCTCTGGCAGCAGCATCCACCATCGTGGCCCTGGCGTTTGGCCTCAGCACTCTCGACCGCTGGCTTCGTCGGCGCCGACCCCACGAATTGGCCTGGACCATCGCCATGGCTCTCTTTGTTGTTGCGGCATTCGCCTTATGGCTTGCCGAGGGAAGTGGGTGGACAAACGGTGTTTTCCGCGTGTTCTTCGCCTTTGGAGCCATTGTCAATGTCCCGTGGCTGGGATTAGGCACCATCTACCTCTTGGCCGGTCAGCGCGCAGGCAACGCCACGATGCGCGGACTCTTGCTGTTCTCAGGCTTTGCAATCGGCGTCCTCGTCACTACTCCTATCCGTGGCGTCATTGACCCCACAACCCTGCCGATCGGTAGTGATCACTTCGACCCGCTTCCCCGCATCCTTGCGGTGGTTGGGTCATCGGTACCGGCACTCATCATCTTCGGCGGAGCAATCTGGTCGGCGTGGCGCGTTGTGCGCGGAAATACCCCGGCACTCACAAGTGCTGCAATTCGACAAGTGAAATCAACACGTCGACTAGCGCTTGGAAATATTTTGATTGCTGCGGGCGCTGCCATTCTCTCCGCCAGCGGAACATTCTCTGGTCGCCTAGGTGCCGACAGGTCTTTTGCCATCACCTTGCTTGTTGGAATTGTGGTGCTATTCGCCGGTTTTCTTGTGGCAAGTAACGCAACGCACGGTTCTAGCGCAGTGCGTACCGCTGCACCTTCCCGCTGATATTGCGCGGCAACGAATCAACAAGCAAGACCTTTGACGGGCACTTGTAACGAGCCAATTTTGTTCGACAGAAATCAATGATGGCGTCTTCATCAAGATGAACACCATTACGCGACACAACGTATGCACGAACTGCTTCGCCCGTGTGTGGGTGAGGTGTACCAACAACAGTGGCTTCAGCAATGTCGGGATGAGACATGAGGACGCCTTCCACTTCTGCAGGGAAGACGTTGAACCCAGAAACAATGATGAGATCCTTGGCACGGTCCACCATGAACAAATGACCCGCATCATCAACAACAGCAATGTCGCCGGTGCGCAACCAGCCATCTGGTGTCAACACACGATTAGTTGCTTCGGAATCATTCAGATAGCCAGAGAAAATATTTGCGCCGCGAATCCAAATTTCTCCGCTGTCGCCAACTAGTGCATCGCCACCGTGCTCATCTACTAAACGCAACTCAATGCCGGGAACTGGTCGCCCGATTGAGCCTGGCGTCCACTCCATGCCAATAGATGTTGTGACCACTGGTGATGCTTCCGTGAGGCCGTACCCTTCGTGTACTTGTAAGCCAAAACGCGCTGAAATGGAATGTGCAATCTGCTCGGGCAATTTCGCTGCACCTGATAACGCCAAACGAACATTCTTAAAGCCATCTGGAGTGGGGTGATCCATTTGCGCAAGAGCCATCCACATACTTGGTGCGCCTGGCAAGACTGTGACGTTGCGCTCGGCGATTGTTTCCATTGTTGCCACTGGATCAAATCGCTGCACAAGAACTACTGACGCGCCACCAGCAAATGATGTTCCGA
>JBIIJW010000178.1:0-3650 GCA_044233525.1 Ilumatobacteraceae bacterium
CGGATCAAAGATGCAAGCGAGATCTCCGCAATGGAGCACGCGGCGTCAATCGCAGACAAAGCTCTTGCACACGTATTGCGCGACGGATTTGTCGGCCAAACAGAGAAGCAAGTCAGAAATCGACTTGATGCTGCAATGCGAGAATTCGGCGCAGACACAGTTTCGTTTGACACCATCGTTGCAACTGGGTCAAATGGCGCTCGTCCTCATCATGAGCCATCAGACACCGTGATTGAAGAAGGGCACGCCGTTGTTGTTGATATGGGTGCCGAAATAGATGGTTATCGAAGTGACATGACCAGAACAATTCAGATTGGTCATTGGGCTCCGGATGTTGTCGCCATGTTTCGCATTGTGAAGGAAGCCCAGTTGGCTGGTGTGGCAGCCGTGCGTGACGGAGTCGTGGGGTCAGACGTTGATGCGGCGGTTCGCGAAGTCTTTCAACGGGAGGAAGTGGAACATGAGTATCTCCACGGAACGGGCCATGGGGTGGGCCTCTACATTCATGAAGAACCCATTTTGTCGCCCCGATGCACGGCTGTTCTCTCGGCAGGTGAGGTGGTGACCGTGGAGCCTGGGCTCTATCGTAAAGGGGTCGGAGGCGTCCGGATCGAAGATCAGGTCGTCGTCACAGGCACTGGTTGCCGAATTCTCACTCTCAGTCCGAAGGAACTCTCATGCCCGCGATCACAACAAACGATCTGAAAAACGGAATCACACTCGAGCTCGACAATGGCCTCTTCACGGTCGTTGAGTTCCAGCATGTGAAGCCTGGCAAGGGCGGTGCCTTCGTGCGAACAAAGTTGCGCAACCTCCGCAATGGCAACGTTTTCGAAAAGACTTTTAATGCTGGCATTCGTGTGGAACAGGCAATTCTCGACAAGCGAGATATGCAATTTCTCTACAAAGACGGAACCGATTTCGTTTTTATGGATACCGAGTCGTACGACCAAACAACGATCTCTCCAACAGCGCTTGGCGAAGCAGCCGACTATCTCATCGAGCAAGCCATGGCCATCATCGCGTATCACAACGACGAAATCGTCACCGTGGAAATTCCAGCATCTGTGGAGCTCATCATCTCCGACACTGAGCCAGGTGTTCAAGGAGACCGTGTCTCTGGCGCAAAGAAGCCCGCAACGTTGGAAACCGGAAAAGTTATTCAAGTTCCATTGTTTGTGAATGTTGGTGACAAGGTCAAGGTCGACACTCGATCTGGCGACTACATCACGCGCGTCTAATGTCAGACGACTCGGAGATCTTCCGCCAATACGACGAACGAACAGACGCACGCGAACAAGTAGTGATTCTGTTGTATGAATCAGAGCAACGCACGATGTCGCCACTTGATTTGTTGGGCGAACGTGGAATTGCTTCAGAAAACCTTGCGCGAGCGTTGCTTGTCGGAGTGGAAGCATCGCGCGAGCGAATTGATGGCGAGATTGTCGCGCATGCAAAAGGTTGGGCACTCGACCGTATGCCTGCACTCGATCGCGCCATCTTGCGGTTGGCAATTCATGAACTCCTCGACCGCCCCGACGTTCCCATCGCTGTCGTCATTGACGAAGCAGTGGAGCTTGCAAAGAGATTCTCCACCGACGACTCTGGTCGATTCGTGAATGGAGTTCTTGCGGCGGTGGCGAAAACAGCACGTCCATCTGGGGAATGATGGTGCCGTGGAATCCACGGCAGTAACGAAGACCATGCGCACTCTGCGCAATGTCAATGGGTGGACATGGGCAGTTCTTGTCATGGCCCTAGCGCACGCTGTCTGGATGTCTTGGCTTCAAGTTGAGATGCATCGGGGATTGGGCACGTTCGCCTATGACGTTGGCCTCTACGACCAAGGAGTCTGGTTGTTATCCCGCGGGCACTCGCCATTCGTGACATTGATGGGACGTCATCTCCTGGGAGATCACGCATCTTTGATTCTCTTTTTGCTGGTGCCGTTGTATTGGATTGTTCCTGGAACCGCAACATTGTTGGTGGTGCAGGCCATCGTGATTGCAGCCGGCGCGATTCCGCTGTACCTCTTCGCACGGCGAGTGTTGAAGAGCCCCGTGATGGGTTTTTGCGCTGCGTTTCTGTGGTTGGCGAACCCTGCAGTCAACGGGACAGGAATGGAGAATTTTCATCCAGACTCATTTCTCGGGCTCTTTCTTCCGCTGGCCATTTACGCGTTATATGAAAAAAAGTGGAGGCTGTATTGGTTGGCGGTTGCTGGAGCGTTGTTGGTGAAAGAAGACGTTCTGCTCGTGATGGTGCCACTTGGCATTTTTGTTGCGTTCCGTTTTGACAAGAAGAAAGGTCTTCTGACCGTTGTTGCATCATTAACGGCCACCATTCTTGGAATGTTCGTTCTGATGCGTTCACTCATTGGTGTACCGACGCGAAACGCATGGCGAATTCCATTTGGGGGAGTCGGTGGGTTCTTCAAAGAGTTAGTCACGAATCCCACGAAAGTTGGGCAGTACCTCCTGTCGGAAGATCGCCCGTTGTATCTGTTTCAGATGGCGGCGCCATTTGCGGCGTTGTTTGTTCTGTCGCCGTGGATGTCGCTTGTGTCCCTGCCAGTCATTGCCTCCAACATCGTCAGCACTTTTTGGTATCAACACAGCATTCAGTATCACTATTCGTTGGTTGCTGTTCCTGCTCTCTTGTGTGCGACGGTATTTGGTATTCGGGCAGTGGTCGAGAAATGGCGGGGCCTCGTCATGGCCGCTGTGGTGGTGTGCACCATTGCAACGTCTGTTTTGTGGGGCCAGCACTCACTTGCGGTGACTCCGCGAAAGGTGTTGGCCTCCGATGCGCCGGTCGCCGTTGCCGCCCGAGACATTGTGAAACAGATTCCAGACGGGGCCGTCGTCTCAGCTTTTGATCCTCTCGTGACGTTTCTTGCCCATCGAAAAGAGATTTACTTTTTCCCGAACCCATTTCGGGCGCTCTATTACGGCGTCGGTACCGAGGTGGAGGGGAAGCGATTACCGGCGGCCGACCGCGTGGAGTATGTGGTGTTGCCGCGCATGTTGAACGAATCTTTGCGATGGGACTGGGCCGAAGTCAGCGGGGGATACGAAGAAGTGGCGGGCAATCAGTACTGGCAGGTCTTTCGCCGGAAATAGCGCAAGTCGCTCTCGTCGTGTAGAGTGACATCACCGTCAAACGAGTCCCGTGAGGCTCGAACGGAAGGAAAACATGATTTCTTATAATTCGTTCAACACGCGCCCCTGCCACGGGGCGTTTTTCATGTCCACACTCCGGTCGCTACCACTCGGGTGAGTGCAGTGACAGACCCCGGCGTGGTCATCCTTGGCGCAGACGATGTGTCTCGCGCCATTTCTCGCATTGCCCACGAGATCATTGAACGCAATTCATCGCTTGACAATGTGGTGATTGTGGGAATGCAAACGGGGGGTACCTGGATCGCCCAGCGATTGTGCGCCTTAGTGAACGAGCGTCAATCAGATGTACTTGTTCCCTTGGGCGCCATCGACATCTCGATGTATCGAGATGACTACAGCCTGCGTCCCGTCGTGTTGTCGGCTCCATCAGAGATTCCCTGCGACCTCACCGGACGAACAGTGGTGCTTGTCGATGACGTGCTCTTCACTGGGCGAACTGTTCGCGCGGCGTTAGAGGCGCTCAATGAC
>JBIIJW010000179.1:0-3644 GCA_044233525.1 Ilumatobacteraceae bacterium
CGTGTCTCAATTTGTTTGTGGGCCCATTGCAAACGTTGTCGACCTTTGTTGCTCTTGTTGTATCTGCGCTGTAGGCGTTCAGAAAAAAAGGTTCCGATGTAATAACTGAAATTATCGCCAGCAAAAGCACCGATGCCAGCGAACACAATGACTAACGACCAATGAAGTTCGTGTAAGCCGGCTGCAACACCACCGATGATGACCATTGTTTCGCTGGGGACAACTGGAAAGAATGAGTCAAGAAAAGCAATGCTGAGGAGGACGATGTAAAACCAAGGAGAACTTGAATATTCCTTGAGAAAATCAAAAGCGTGTGTAACGAATTCCAGCATTGGATTATCGCGTTTGACCACTCACTGGCGGTTCGCTACCGCTGATGAGGCGTTTGATGTTGGACAAGTGACGAATCTCAATGAGAAGGCCAAGCCCTACAAACGCAAGAACTTCCCACGCTGGTTTGCCGGTAACCAACAGCAGTACCACAACGATTGGAACGATGACAATGGAGGCAATGGAGGCCTTCTTTGACACTTTCATGATGACGACCCAACTGGTTGCAGCAATGACCATGATGAGGGGATGCAGCGCGAGCAGGACGCCACCACCTGTTGCAATTCCTTTGCCGCCTTTGAATCCTCGTGTCACGGGGAAGATATGGCCAACAATTGCTGCCGCACCGCACACGTAAGCACTGGGGCGGTGCCCAATGAGCAAAAGAGTTGGAATTGCTCCCTTTGCTGCGTCAAGTACAAAGACTAAAGACCCGTACTTCCAGCCGATGGCTCGCGCAACGTTGCTGGCTCCTGGGTTACCTGATCCGAAAGTTGTGATGTCGACACCCTTTGCGCGCGCAACAACAATTGCGCTCGGCAACATTCCCAGCGCGTACGCACCGATAATTCCAAGAACGAGGTTCAGGAGGTTCACGCAGAGACCTTCTTGCGGGCCGGCTTTGAATGATCCATGGAAGGTCGAGGGAGAATTGCAACGGGTGTTGACGCCAAATACTTCTCCCCGTCACCGCCAACGCACTCTGGGTCGGGGCCATCAAGTGGAATTCCGGTGAAGAACTTCGCGGCCATGCAACCACCTTGGCATGCATCGAATGAACCACATGATGCACACGCTCCGGCACTTTGCGGCTCGCGAAGTTCAGTAAACAATGCAGACTCACGCCACACTTTTGTGAATCCGCCGTCGTCGAGAAGCGAGCCGGCCTTGAATTGGTCGTGAATGACGAATGGGCACGCATACACATCGCCAAGTGGGTCGATGAGACAGACCACGCGTCCTGCACCACACATGTTGAGTCCAGGAAGTGATTCACCAAATGCATTGAGGTGGAAGAACGAGTCGCCAGTGAGAACGTTTTCACCGTGCGCCATTAACCAGTCGTAAATTTGCCGCTGTTGTGCGTTGGTGGGGTGTAATTCATTCCATGTGTCTGCACCACGACCTGCGGGACGAAGACGAGTGATTCGAAGTTGCGCACCGAATGAATCTGCCAATGCTTTGAAGTCGTCCAGCTGGTCCACGTTGTGTCGCGTGACAACAACTGAGATTTTGAATTGTCCGAATCCAGCGTCGCGCAAGTTTTCCATCGCCTGAATAGCAGTGTTGTATGAACCCGCTCCGCGAACTGCATCGTTTACCTCAGCGGTTGTTCCATCCAAACTGATTTGAATGTCGAGGTAGTCGAGTGCAGCAAGGCGTTCTGCGTTCTTCTTGTCGATAAATGCGCCGTTCGTTGAGAACTTCACGCCGATGCCGTTTGCAATGGAGTGTTCAAGAATTTCAAAGAAGTCGCGACGCACCATTGGTTCGCCACCGCCAATGTTGATGTAAAACACTTGCAAGTCGCGCAACTCATCGAGAACGGCCTTTGCTTGCTCGGTTGTTAATTCACGTGGGTCGCGTTGACCGCTGCTGGAAAGACAGTGGACGCATTCGAGGTTGCATGCGTAGGTGAGTTCCCACGTGAGGCAGATGGGAGCGTCCAGCCCCGATTTCATTTGTTCAACGAGTGATTCAGCGGACACGAACAATCTCCGAGGTGGTGAGGGATGAAATTGCCTTCACGAAGGCGGGCCAACGCGATTCCTCAACGCCCTCTGCCGCGAGTGCATCTCGCAGGCTGGGGTGGGAGGCCATTGATCGCACAACACGAACAATGTCTGGATGGCGCAGGAAAACTAAACGGCGATTGCCGTAGTGATAGGCAAGCGCACCGAATGGCTCTGGTCGCAGTGCGACTTGGGGGTGCATCTCGCACGCCGACTCGAGGGTGAGTGTCATGATGGCGTGAGAGGACGGGCGATCAGTAAACGCCGCACATGCCGTCAATGGAAATCTCCTCAACGAGAAGTTCTTCCGTGACGACTGCTTCGCTGGCGTCAGCCTGGCTGTCGGCGATGTCCTGGATGTTGTCTTGTTCCATACATACGACAGTACCCGCCGAGAGCCCCACTAGAGAAGGTTGGCGCAAGGTGGGTAATGTCGGAGGCATCCACTGGACCGACTAGTGGCCAACCAAAGGGGACTTCAATGAAGACCAAGGCAGCCGTTCTCTGGGAAGTCAATGCTCCATGGAGTGTTGAGGAGATTGAACTCGACGCTCCGGGCCCAGGCGAAGTATTAGTCAAAATCGCCGCATCGGGAATGTGCCACTCCGACGAGCACCTCACCACAGGTGATCTCCCGTTCGCTTTGCCCATTGTTGGTGGCCACGAAGGCGCTGGCGTTGTTGAGCAAGTCGGTGAAGGAGTGAGCTGGCTTGCTCCTGGCGACCATGTGGTTTTCGGGTTCATTCCCTCATGTGGACGTTGCCCCAGCTGTTCCACTGGTCATCAGAACTTGTGTGACCTTGGAGCGCTCATGGGTCTTGGATTGCAGATTTCAGACGGAACATCACGTCACCATGCTCAAGGAAAAGATCTCACTTTGATGTGCATGTTGGGAACATTTGCTCACCACACCGTCGTCAATGAAGCATCGTGCATCAAGATTGAAAAAGATGTCCCGCTCGACAAGGCTTGCCTACTTGGTTGTGGCGTTGTCACTGGTTGGGGCTCTGCTGTGTACGCAGCAGATGTTGCCCCTGGCGACACTGTTGTAGTCGTGGGCGTTGGCGGCATTGGTGCAAACGCTATTCAGGGCGCAAAGTTGGCTGGTGCAAAGCGCGTTGTTGCTGTTGACCCCATTGAGTTCAAGCGTGAGAAGGCCATGGAATTCGGAGCGACTCACACTGCATCGTCCATGGCAGAAGCTTTGCCTCTCTTACAAGACATCACATGGGGAACCATGGCGAACAAAGTCATCATGACGATGGGCGTTGGCGATGGACAGGTCATGGGAGAAGCAATGGCGCTTGCTGCAAAGCGCGGTCGTGTTGTTGTCACCAACATTCACCCTGCATTTGAAATGGGCGGAGCAAACATGAGTCTTCTCGACCTCACACTGATGGAGAAGCAAGTTGTTGGTTCATTGTTTGGATCTGGTAACCCACGCGCCGACATTCCAAAACTTCTTGGTTTGTACCGCGAAGGTCAACTTGATTTGGACGGGCTTGTCACAAAGACATACCCGCTTGAAGGAATCAACGACGGATACCAAGACATGCGCGATGGCAAGAACATTCGTGGCGT
>JBIIJW010000180.1:0-3640 GCA_044233525.1 Ilumatobacteraceae bacterium
TTGTTACGAATCTGTCGGTAACGGTGACACCAAGCGCAGGTCAACCGATTTCTCAAACTTTTATTGATGGCGGCACAATTTCTACTCCACAAGGTTCTACCGCTGGTGGCCTTTCGATGGTGATTAATCCTTCCAACGTTTGCAATAAAGCAAAAGGTGAAACTGAGGCACCAGGTCGTTGCTATTCCAACCCGAATCGTCTCGGAGCATCCATCGTGTATTCGAAAGGTAACGGCCGGTTTGGTACGAATTTTTCAAACCCCACCGATAGCAACGGTCGGCCATTGAGTACGCCGCTTCTCGATGCCATCAAGGCCACGGGCAGCACAACATCGTTTGATGTAACTATCAACATGAATACATGGGGTCAAACCTTGCGATGGAGTTGGTTAAACGGTGAGCCGACGTACTGGAATGTTGCATCTTTGGGCTCGCCAGATTCGGTTGTTCGTCTGAAATACAATTTGAAAACCGGTCCCGATGTTCCATGTGATACGCGTATCCCGGTTGAAGGTTGCAATCCGACGGACCGATACACAAATTTTGTTCCTGACAAAGTTCTAAAAACTGATTTTGTCTTCAGTTTGGATAAGACGGGCATTGATTCTGTGTTCACCGGAGCATTGTTTGCCTCGTCGAACGCAGACATGGGTTCGTTGGAAGCAGTTCCTGCTGGCAGCCCAACCTTGGGACTGACTTATGGCATTAGTGGGCCGAATGAACTCAGCAATCAACCAGCGATTGCAGATTTCTACGCAGTGGTGTCCGACACCTCTCTAGTTAATTATTTCGGTGTCACTCCAGAAGTCTTGAGTAGTGCTGATTTCAAAAACAGCGAGACATTGACAGTTCAACGTAAAGATGGCGGCACAACAGGTGCGCAAGGTTGGACTCGTTGGACATCAGATGCAAACGGACTCGACGGATACTTCTTGTCGGTCTCTGGAATTCAGTTCGATGGACAAGCTGTGTCGTCTAATTCGGTAAAGGGCTTTGCACTTCGCAGCACGAAAGCCGCCAAGTTCGTGATGGGCAAAAAGATCACTGGCAAGGTGTCTGTATCTAAGTCGGGTTCGAAGCAACGACTCACACTCGGGTCGACATCGTCGAAGTGTAAGAAAGCCACTTGTCGATGGGTTGTCTCGACATCGTCGTCAGAATTGTCCACCAAGTTGAAGAAACTCGCAACGGTCCCCACGAGAAAGGGCACAGCCAGTGCAACTGCGCTCGTTACTGCCAAGAAGGGCACTCGCATGTCAGTCGTACTGCAAGTCAAATCTGGCAACAAGTGGAAGTTTGTGACATCACGGATGGTCGTAGGCAAGTAAGGTCACACCGCCATCGGTAGCCTGATGGGCGTGAGTGGAAAGCCGCCAGAGTCATACATCGTGCGCACCTTTGGGTGCCAGATGAATGAACACGACTCCGAGCGAATTTCGGGTCTTCTTGAGACAGATGGTCTTCGTCGTGCAGAATCAGATGAAGACGCCGATGTAGTTGTTCTCAACACTTGTTGTATTCGCGAGAACGCTGATAACAAGCTGTACGGAACACTTGGTCACTTGAAAACCTGGAAAGACGCCAAAGATGGTCGTCGCATCGTGGTGGGTGGTTGCTTGTCTCAAAAAGACAAAGACATTGTTCAGACGCGCGCGCCGTGGGTCGACGTTGTGATGGGCACCCATAACGTGCATCGCACGACAGAACTATTGGCGCACTCCATTAAGAACGGCCCCATCACAGAGATTCTTGAAGAGGCCGTGCTTGACGATCACGCCTTGTTTCCAAGTGCACTTCCCGCACGTCGTGAAACAACTTTTAATGCATGGGTCACCATTCAAATCGGTTGTGACAACACATGTGCGTACTGCATTGTTCCAGCCGTACGCGGCAAAGAAATCAGTCGTCCGTTCGCTGACATTGTTGGAGAGGTTCAGCACTTGGCATCGCAAGGGGTTACTGAGGTCACGCTTCTTGGTCAGAATGTGAATAGTTACGGTCGCGACTTGTCGTTGGCGGCACGCCGAGAAGGTGAGAACGTTGCAGCGCGTCCGCAGTTTGCAGAACTGTTGCGAAGCGTTGGTGCGGTTGACGGTATTCGTCGTGTTCGCTACACCAGTCCGCACCCGAAAGACATGCGTATGGATGTGCTGCAAGCGATGGCGGAAACACCTGCAATCTGTGAACACTTGCATTACCCATTGCAGGCCGGATCAGACCGCGTGTTGTCCCTCATGCATCGTGGTTACACCGGAGAGCGGTATCTGGAACGTCTTGCCGAAGCGCGTCGTCTTATGCCGGACCTTGCAGTCACCACCGACATCATTGTTGGCTTCCCGGGCGAAACCGAAGATGACTTTGTGCGCACACTAGAAGTTGCTGCTGAAGCAGATTTTGATTCCACCTTTACGTTTATCTTCTCGCCTCGCGAAGGAACTGAAGCCGCAAACATGGTGGATCATTTCGTTGACCCAGCCGTGGTGGCAGAACGTTTCGAGCGTCTTCGGGCAGTTGTTGAACGTTCCGCATGGCTGAAGCACCAGGCGCGCGAAGGCCGCATTGAAGAGATTGTGGTGGAAGGCCCTAGCCGTCGTAATCCCACCATCACGACGGGTCGCACACGTCAGAACAAGCTTGTTCACTTCACAGCTCCACATGCGTTGCGCCCCGGTACGTATGCAACTGCAGAAATCACTCGTGGCGCACCACATTTTCTAGAGGGTCGATTCGTTGAAGTGTTGGCTGAGCCAACTCACAAGATTCGCATTCCCGTTGCATCGGTGAACGTGTGACGTCACTGCCTTCAGTGGTGGTACTTGGTCCCACTGCAAGCGGGAAGAGTGACGTTGCCATGGAATTGGCAACAACACTTGGTGGCTTCGAGATTGTTGCGGCTGATTCCATGCAGGTGTATCGCGGAATGAATATTGGTACTGCAAAGCCAACAGAGGCCGACCAGAAGCAGGTACGACACCATGGCATAGATGTCGCTGACCCATGGGACGACTTTTCTGTTGCCCAGTTTTTGCATCACATTGAGTTGGCGCGTGCGTCCATGGCAGAACGCGGTACACGCGAGTTAATTGTTGGTGGTACAGGTTTGTACGTCACTGCGTTGGTGGACGGGTTGAACATGCCTGGTCAGTGGCCCGAGATTCGTGAAGAACTCGAAAACATCGATGACACCGCTGCTCTGTTCTCCGAGTTAGAAGCGCTTGACCCGGTAGCGGCATCTCGCATGGAGCCAAATAATCGACGTCGCATCATTCGTGCGCTTGAGGTGTGCAGAGGAAGCGGAACAACATTCAGTTCGTTTGGTCCTGGCATTACTCAGTTTTCCGAGACACCGACCGTGATGGTGGGAATCCAATGGGATCGAGATGTGCTGAGGCAGCGCATCGAGCAACGTGTGTGGAAAATGATGGAGCGTGGACTAATTGATGAAGTGCGCGCATTACTGGAGTTACCCAAGCAATTGTCCAAAACTGCGTATCAAGCCTTGGGGTACAAAGAAGTCATCGAGGGCATGAAGGCGGGGGAGTCGGTGGAGTCCATGGTGGCCACGATTACTTTGCGCACTCAGCAATTTGCCGTGCGCCAAGAACGTTGGTACCGCCGTGACCCACGAATTCACTGGGTG
>JBIIJW010000181.1:0-3639 GCA_044233525.1 Ilumatobacteraceae bacterium
TTGTACCTGGTGTTGTCCTCGATAGCCCTGAGAAGGGCCACCAACTTCCAGAACATTTACGAACGTCAGCCTCAGAAAACCTCGTGGATGTTCTTGCCGATCTTCACGCCGTGGATGTTGATGACGTTGGTCTTGGAAATCTCGCGAAACGCGAGGGGTACGTGGAACGACAAGTGAAGCGCTGGTCAACGCAGTGGGAAAACTCAAAAACTCGCGAGTTGCCATCAATTGAAGAGGTTGCCCGATTGCTGGCACATGGAATTCCACAGCAACAAGGCGTCGCCATCGCGCACGGTGATTACCGATTTGGAAATTGCCTCACGAATATTGAGACAGGAAAAATTGCCGCAGTCCTCGACTGGGAGTTGTGCACGTTGGGTGACCCACTTGCAGACCTTGGTTACATTGGCATCTATTGGACAGATCCTGGAATGCCACTCATGCGCACAAACGATCCATCGGGTTTGCCTGGCTTTTGCACGTTTGATCATCTTGTTGAGAGATACGCACAACGCACCGGTCGCGATGTATCGAATATTTCGTACTACAAAGCATTTGCAAGTTTTCGACTAGCGGTCATTGCAGAGGGCGTCTATGCGCGTTACCTGCACGGCGCCATGGGGAATCAAGAGATTGATCTTGAACCAATGAAGTTGAGTGTTGACAACCTGGCCGAATCTGCACTTCGCGCACTGAAAGGACAATAACGATGGCACTAGAAGGTTGGAGCAAAGGTTCGTTCACTGCGGCCACACTCACGCGTGATACGTATCGCAAAGGTGTCGGACCAATAGTTGTGGTGGTGCATGAGATTCCTGGAATCACCCCGGCAGTTGAACGTTTCGCAAATGATGTTGTGGCAGCGGGATTCACAGTTGTCATGCCTGACCTAGTGGGCACTCCCGGCCGCGAGGTGTCTGGTCGTTATCTCGCATCGTCAATGTTGAAGGTGTGTATCTCGCGCGAGTTCACAAGCATGGCTTTACAGAAAACATCCCCCATTATTTCGTGGCTCCGTGCGCTTGCCCGTTCTTTGCATCAAGAAGTCGGTGGGAAGGGAGTCGGTGCCGTTGGAATGTGTTTCTCTGGTGGTTTTGCGTTGGGAATGATGGTGGACGACATCATGGTTGCTCCCGTATTGTCGCAGCCGTCGTTGCCGTTTGCCGTTGGAAAAGCACGTGCTGCAGATCTCAATCTCTCGCCAGATGATGCGGTGGTCATCGCGGAACGCGCAGCGCAGGGTTGCGAAGTTCTCGGGCTCCGATTCGACAAAGACAAATTGGTGGGAGATCGTTTTTCGGCTCTTCGCACGCTTCTCGGCGATGCATTTATTGCCGTTGAGATTCCATCACAATCACCTAAAGATCACAGTGTTCTCACAGAACAACGCGATGAAGAAAGTGTGCAGCGTGTGCTTCAATTCTTCAGTGACAAACTGAAGTAATTAGCGCGGACCACCATCAATGGGAAGAAGAGTTCCGGTGGTGTAACTGCTGGCGTCACTAGCTAGGTACAGGGCTGCTCCGACAATCTCATGCGGCTCTCCGCCGCGTTGCAACATGTATGCCGCCTTTGCGCGCGCTGCGAATTGTTCCATATCCCAAGCTTTCGAGATGTCGGTAAAGAACGGCCCCGGAACGAGACAGTTAACGCGCACATGCGGTGCAAATGTTCGAGCCAACCCCATGGTGAGATTGTTGATTCCTGCTTTGGCAGCGCCATAGATGACTTCATTTGGTGAGGGACGAGTGCTTGCAATGGATGACACGTTGATGATGGAGCCACCGCGAACAGATCCGTCTGGTTGGGGTGTTGTCATATGTGAGCCAATGAGGGCCGACAAACGGAATGGCCCCTTCAGGTTGACGCCAAGAACCTTGTCGTACAACTCTTCACTGACATCAACAAGAGATGGGTACAACGGTGACATTCCCGCGTTGTTCACGAGGATGTCAATCGTGCCAAATTCCTTGATGGAGACTTCCGCTAGTCGAGTTGCGTCGTCCCATGATGCGGCGTGATACGCGATAGCCATTGCACGTCGGCCGCGAGATCTCACTTCGTCTGCAACAATCTCGCAATTCTCTATCTTGCGACTGGCAATAATCACGTGTGCGCCATGATCGGCAAACGCGAGCGCCATCTCTCGTCCGAGGCCACGACTACCACCAGTGATCAGCGCTGTTTTTCCTTCAAGTGAAAACAAATCTTTTGTTGTCATGGTGATTCCTTTGCAACGTAATCAGGATGAGAAAAAGAACTGAGTGTTTTTGTGAGCGGTGCTGACCCCGACTGAAGAAGATGTCGGCCAAGTAATCCTTTGGCGGCTTTCGCATTGTGGCCGCCAACAACGGCACCTTTTTTTGACACCAAGTCAACGCGGACAACATTCGCAATGGTGTCCCAGTTGAAGGCAGCTTTGTGTTCGTTCGGCAAGAGGTCGATCACGAGAGTCTTTCCAACATGAGAGACAAATGCATCGGTGAGGTCGTCGCGCCACCACGATGCCATAACGCCAACGGGGGCGAGTCGGGCGCCCATCTTGAGTCGGTAGTCGGGGAGAGGATCATCAGCGCGAATGAGGCCAGCCATTCCAGAGGGAACAAAGATGCGTTTGGTGGCAGAAGTGCGGCTGGCCTGTGGAAGGGATGCAAGATCGAGGTGGTCCCACACCACGCCGGTGTAGCGCTGCCACGCTGGAAGTGATGGGGCGCCAACAAGCGCACGGTTCTGTGCTTGAGCATGGGTGAGGTGAGCACCTTTCACTCCTAAGAGTTTTTGGTCGCCCCCCTTGGCACGGCGCAGATGCGCGGCGACATCGGCGCGAAAGTCGCCAAGTGAGTTGCCGAACACACCCGATTCACACGTCCACCCCTTCCGAGCGTCGCCGCCAGTGGCCTTGCCTTCGGATGGGGGAAGAAGGATGACGAAAGGTGTTGCTCCCATAGTGCTGTTCCCCCTCCTTTGCTCCTACGCTATGCACATGCGAGTACACGTTGATTCATCCAAGTGCCAAGGTCACAATCGTTGCTATGCGTTAGCCCCAGAATTGTTCGACGTGGACGATCTTGGTAACGCATTCGAACTGAACGATGGCGTTGTTCCAGCAGCGCTTGAAGACAAGGCACGTTTGGCTGTTGCTAACTGCCCCGAATTTGCCATCACTATTGAAGACTGACAAAGGAGCCCCCCAATGACAGACACCGTGTACGGCCCAGTAACAGATTGGGCTACAGATTTCGACCATGGCGCACCCGAATACAACGCCAACATTCACCAGATTTGGGACGACCTCAAGGCTGCTGGTTGTCCCATCGCACACACCGAGCGTTACGGCGGCGTGTGGTTGCCACTGACGCACGACTTGGTGAAAGAGATTGCATACGATCCCACGCGCTTCTCAAGCCTCACACCCGTGGTGCAGCAGTTGAAGCCAAGTCAGGCTCGCGAACTTGATCCCGATGCGCTTGGCGCACCAATTGGACCTGTTCCACCAATTTCGTCCGACCCTCCATTCCACGCAGATGCTCGTCGAATTCTTTTGCCGGCATTTTCGCCGAAGCAGATTGATCCATGGCGCGAAGAAGTTGAGCAAATCTGCAACAAGCTCATCGACGACATGGGCGATGCAGACCTCAT
>JBIIJW010000200.1:0-3276 GCA_044233525.1 Ilumatobacteraceae bacterium
CAGTGGCTGGAGCGAAGTACGCCGCCGTAATGGAGATTGGTTAACGCTGTGGGAGCCATTGAAGCTGCCTCATCATCCAGACCCCGAGACAAACCGCGAAGTGTTTGCAGCTCGATGCGGCGCACGAGACCGCGAACGATTGGCTGGCAGTCAACATGCATTTGGCATTTTCGTTGATGGAGCATTTGCCGGTGAGATCAACCTCAACAATGTTGTGCGCGGAGCATTCCAGTCGGCCACCATTGGTTACTGGATCGATAAGGCTCGTGCAGGACGTTCACTCATGTCGGAAGCCGTTGTTGTGTTAGCGCAGTTCGCATTTGAAGAACTTGGTCTTCATCGCATCGAGGTGTGCATCATTCCCCGTAACCACAACTCGCGTCGCGTGATGGAGAAACTGCAACTGCGAGAAGAAGGCGTTGCGGAACGCTTCTTGGAAATCAACGGCGTCTGGGAAGATCACGTGCGCTACGGATTCACACGTGAAGAATGGGACGAACGCCGAGACGCTCTCTTTGCTGAATGGCTGAACTAGTTCGTTAACCGAGTGAGTTCCACGCCATTGCGCGTTGACGTCGCATTGCAGTACGACGTTTCCAGTCTTTTGTCTTCCAATGCTTCATTGGTCGACGGCGACTCTTTTCTTTGCCGCGTTCTGGATCGTGATGATGCACTGGTTTCCATGCTGGCCCTGGCTCAATAACATCAAGCGGTTCGGTTCCGTGTTGTACGGCCTCCACCACAAGATGCAACTCGCTGTTGACTCGGTGCCGCTCGTTATGGGCGTGTGCCCGTACGTCGGCGCGCGGTACAGGAGCTAGGTCCTGATTGCGATGTCGTTGACTCATCGCTGCCTCCTTCCGGAGCCCGTGGGCTCCAAATGGTTCCCTTAACGGCACGGTACTCCTACACCTCTCAGATGTGAAGCCAATCTGGGCAAATTTTTATCCACAGATTTTTGTACTACGACACTTTCAAGTTGCGTGCAACAACGGGGCCGTTGGCAATGGTGCGAAGTGCAACTCGGCACGTACCAGAACGCAAGAATGAAATTCGCGTACCACCCGACACCATTCGACAAATGCGCGAACTTCCCGAGGACACACGCCACGTCAGCGACAAGTCTCCACCAAATTGGGCAACAGATGTAACGGAGTATGTTTGCCCGCGCCGAAGAGGCCGCACGAGTGGTGCAGCATGACGTGACGTTGCAATGCCTTCACCCAGAGCATTCGTTGCTTTCACCACAACGCTGTAGCGCGAACCGTTCACTAAATTTCCAAAGCGGAAACTTGTGACACCAGGCCCCACTGTTGCTTTCGTGACAACGCGGCCGTTCTTCACCAATGCAACACGTGTTGATGTGATGGCGGATCCGCCATCACATGGTGCATCCCATGACACAGACAGCGAACCATTGCTTGTGGAGGTGATCACATTAGATGGCATCCCCGGAGTACCTGCTACAACTGGCGCGGTATCAATGAACAACAACCTGTTTGCCGTTTGCGCATCAAGAGCGGTCACAACTCCAGTTGTTGCCCGAGAGACGATGGCATTTGAAATTTGGGGTGGACACAAGCCCGGCTGCTGCTGCAGCAGTTGTGCGGCAAACCCAGCAACTAAAGGCGATGCCATTGATGTACCCGCGTCGATGTCGTAGGCGCTTGGGCCACCAATCCATGCCGATTCAATGCCCAATGACGATGTTCCGCCTGGGGCAAGAATGTCGACGCACGGCCCAAAACCCGAGTAGGCCGTGAAAGCATCATTAATTGCAACGGCACCAACGGTAAGTGCGCCGTCCACATGTGCCGGAGCAATGTCACACGAGTTATAGCGACCATACGAATCACCGTTACCTGCCGCGATGGTGACAACAACACCCTCTGCCAACAACGCACGAACTTGGTCGTCAATCGAAGAACCCTCATCACCAATGTCCACGCCAAGGGACAGATTCACAATGGCTGGAGTGTTGCCAACGTGATGTCCGCGAATCCATTTCAATGCGGCGACTACATACGACACTTGTCCTTCGCCATCGCAATCCAACACACGGACCGACACCACTGTCACGGCAGGCGCAACGCCAACGCTTGACCCACCTGCAAGTGCGGCAACATGAGTTCCGTGACCGTTGCAGTCTGAACTCTCGGGACTAATTGGATCGACGTTCTCGGCGGTCACCGGATCGATGCCCGCAATCACGCGAGGGCCGAATTGTTCATGCGCAAGATTCACACCAGAGTCGACAACATAAATGGACACCCCTTGACCAGTCAACGTGCCCATCGAGATATTGCCGTCGAGTGGCAATGTTCGTTGATTAATTCGGTCGAGATGCCACGGCAGACTGACAGGAGCAGACGATGCCGATGTCGCCACCAGTGACGTGAGCGCAACTGCCACCGCTCCAACGGCAGGAAACAGTCGACGCATCACACGTGAAATGGTATCTCTCATCAATGGGAGTGCCCCGTTGACGAGAGGGACAGAGTTACTTCTTTGAGATCTTCTTCTGTAGAGCAGCCAAACGTTCAGCAAACCATGGCTGTTTAGTACTCCACAGCTGTGGCTCCAACTCGCGCTTCACTGCATCTGGATGATTGTCCACATTCGGCATGTCCTGAATGGTCTTCTTCACGCTCTCCAACAATGGTCGTGGAATGTCTGCAGCTCGGGCTGCGAGTTTCTGTGCCTCAACAAGAAGTTGATCGTCGTCCACACACTTCCATACCAAACCAACACGTTCTGCTTCTTCGCCGGACAAGATCTCACCGAAAACTACTGTTGCGAATGTTGTTTGCGGTCCGGTGATGCGACGCAACATCCATGTATGCCCACCACCTGGATGAATTCCAATCTGAAGAAAACGCGTGTCGAACTTTGCACGTCGTGCCGCAATTCGAAGATCGCACCCCAGTGCCAAGTTCATGCCTGCTCCGACAGCTGCACCATTCACTGCCGCAATTGTTGGTAACGGACTGCGGGCAATACGAAGAAATCCTTCATAGATGACGCCAAGACTGTCACCCGTTGCGGTTGCCAGGTTGCCCAAGTTTGCACCCGCGCAAAATGCTGGCGCTGTACCAGTGACCACCAATGCACCAATTGATGAGTCGCCCTCAATGCGATCCATGGCGGCAGTGATTTCATCCACCATGGGCTGTGTCAACGTGTTGCGTTCATCTGGGTTGTTCAACGTCAACGTGGCAACGCCCTCGGCAATGGAAACTAAAACAAGGCTCATATTCCTAGTTTCGCACACCGAGT
>JBIIJW010000182.1:0-3611 GCA_044233525.1 Ilumatobacteraceae bacterium
CAATTGAAAGCACCGAGCACCATCGTGGTGGGCGACGTTGCTGCCTATGAATTCATCAGCCCGTCAACACAGGCTGCCAACGCATTGGGAGCACAATGAGACGCTCCATTGATGTTGTGCAGATTGAACTTGGCGACATGCCAGAAGGTCTCGACGATGTCACTCCATTGTCATGGACTGTTGCCGTGAGCGACGACTACGACGACGCCGAACCGCGCGTTCAACTCACCGTGGAACGCCTTGGCGAAGCTGGCGAAGGCCTTGTTGCCCACCTCTCACCCACCAACGCTCGACGACTTCGTCAAGCCCTAGCCGATGCCCTCCGCGAGGTGGGTGAACCAATCGAATAAAGAAGGACACCATGAGCACCACACCCGTTATTCGAACGAATCCAGCAATTGCACCCGCACCGTTTCCACGCGATCTGCATGAAGAGCAACTCCGGGATATTGCGCGGTTTGAAAAGGCCATCGATCAGTTCTTGAAGGGCGAGATCTCCGACGATGTGTTCCGCGTGATGCGTTTGAACAACGGCATCTACGGTCAGCGTCAAGGCGGAACGAATCAAATGATTCGCATCAAGTTGCCTGCAGGCTCCATTACTCCAGAACAATTCGATGTCATGGCCGACTTGGCCGTGGAGTTCTCGCGCGGCTGGGGCCACATCACCACACGCCAAAACATTCAGTTCCACTTTGTTGAGTTGCGTCGCATCCCCGACTTGTTGCGTCGACTTGCCGATGTTGGCTTAACGTCGCGCGAAGCATGTGGCGACACTGTTCGCAATGTGATGGCGTGCCACCTTGCTGGTGCATGCCCGTACGAGAAAGTCGATGTCACGCCATGGGCGGAAGCTGTGTTCCGTCACTTCGTGCGCAACCCACTTGGTCAGCGTTTGCCACGCAAGTTCAAGGTGAACTTCTCTGGTTGCTCCACCGACTGTGGTCAAGCCATGTTCAACGACGTTGGTGTTGTTGCAACGGTGCGCGAACATGAAGACGGCTCGATTGAACCAGGCTTCCGTGTGTACATCGCGGGTGGCTTGGGTGCAACACCACATCCAGCACTCGCACTTGAAGAATTCACAACACGTGAAGAACTGCTTCCCACCATCGAGGCCGTGTTGCGCGTGTTCGACCAAACAGGTAACCGCGACAACAAGTTGCGCGCTCGCTTGAAGTGGGTGGTTGATCAGTTGGGTATCGAGGAAGTTCGTCGTCGCGTCATCAAGATTCGCCACACACTTCCTGCATCCAGCACGTGGCCAGGCGGCATTCCACCAGAAGTTGTTTCTGCGGGCGATGCACCAGCGGGTCGTGCCACCTCCGGTGAAGTCACCCAAATTGGTCAAGGTGTTCGCGTGGAGTTGTCGTCCAGTGACCCATTCCGTCGCTGGGAAAACGCAAGCGTGATTCGTGGTGCAGCTAATGGAACCGTGTCGGTGATTGCGTATGCCGCACTGGGCGACATCACCGCAGATCAGTTCCGTGGCCTCGCGCGCATTCAGCGCCACTTCCAAAGCGATGTTCGCCTCAGCAATCGACAGAACGTGGTGTACCGCGGCATTCACCCAGATCATGTTCGCGACTTGTACGACATGTTGGACGCAATTGGAATGGCTAAGCCAGGCGCAGAGTTGGCTCGTGACGTTGTTGCGTGCCCAGGTGCAGATACCTGCAACATTGCAGTCACCCAATCACGTGGTCTTGCAAATGCAATCGGCGAAAAACTGGAAGAAGAAGGACTCGCAGAAGTTGGCGGAGTTCGCATCAACATCTCTGGTTGCACCAACAGTTGTGGTCAGCACCACGCCAGCGACATTGGATTCTTCGGGGCCGAGCGTCGCGCGCACGGCAAGTCATTGCCCGGCTACCAGATGCTGTTGGGTGGCTACGTGGGTGAAGAGCAAATTCACTTCGGTGAAAAGGCGTTGCGTCTTCCTGCAAAGAATGCACCAGAAGGTGCAGCGCGCGTCATTCGTCGCTTTGCAGAAGAGCGTTCAGCTGGCGAAACCTTCCAGGGCTGGCTTGCTCGCTCTGGTGGCGCTACCGCAGTTGCTGAAGGCCTTCGCGATTTAGACAACGTGCCAGAGCCAGATGCAGCGCCAGATTTCTTCGTGGACTATGGCGAAACTGGCCCATTCACTGGTGAAGTTGGCGACTCGGAGTGTGCCGTCTAGTCATTCAATGACAGAATGAACCTCCATGAGTGGGGAAATAAAGATCGTTGGACATCTGCATGATGACGATGTCAGTGTCGTCTTTGCCACTCTCGATGACGTTCTTTTCATTGCACATCTCGGACATTCTCTTGGCGATAACGAGATAGACCCGTCGCTCTTCTCGCGAGGAATAGTGGGCGGAGGCCTCGACAACCAAACGGTTGCTGGCATCATTCCATTGCCATCGCAGGGATGGATGGGGCTTCCTGGTCTTGAGGTGTCACGGTGGGGTGAACGCCTGCAACTCAACCTGCAATTTGTGTCAGTGGAAGAGCTGACCGACTCGTTGAAGTTTCTTCTGTACGACTACCGAGAGGGAATCTACGTCGCTATCACTGCTCGGCTTCACCTCAGCGGTGTTCTTGTGTTCTCCACGCGAGTTTCCAACGGGGACACGGAGGCAATTTCCGTTCACTCCGTTCACACATGTCTTCCTGTTGGTGGACATGCCAATGAAATCCTCACACTGGGCGGACGCCACGCCATGGAAGCTGTACAACAACGCACCTCATGGGGCCGAACGAAACAACTTCTTGAAAACCGATCTGGTCGCACATCGCACGAACAACTTGGCGTCGTGTTTGTTGGTTCACCTGGATTCACGGAGGAAACCGGCGACGTATGGGGCGTGCACCTGGCGTGGAGTGGAAACTTTCGCATCATGTGCGACGGCATTTCTGAGACTCTCAAAACAATCCATATTGGTGAATTGCTGCACCCCGACGAAGTGGTGATTGAAGGCCAGGAAAGTTTCGAAGCCCCCGATGTTGTGGTGTCGTTCTCGTCGCAAGGGCTCACGAAAGCTTCTCAACGATTCCACAAATACATGCGATCATTTCGAACATCCTCTCCAAAACCAGTGGTGCTGAACACCTGGGAAGCGGTGTATTTCAATCACGATGTCGAAACGCTGAAGGAACTTGCAACCGTTGCTGCGCGCGTGGGAATAGAACGTTTCGTTCTTGACGATGGATGGTTTCATGGCCGGCGCAACGACACTGCAGGTCTCGGCGACTGGTGGGTAGACGAGTCGGTGTGGCCGAATGGACTAGAGCCATTGATTTCGCACGTCACATCTCTTGGAATGGATTTCGGATTGTGGTTTGAACCAGAAATGGTGAACCCAGAGAGCGAGCTCTACCGCACACAGCCCGAATGGGTTCTGGATGGATTGTTAGACAATCCAGTGTTGGGACGTCATCAACTTGTGCTGGACATGTCGCAAGAAGAGGTTCGCGAGTACCTGTTTGAAAAAATGAACGCGTTACTACGCACATACGACATTGCATATGTGAAATGGGATCACAACCGTCCACTTGTTGAGGGCGCCACACACCACCAAACTCGCGGCTTCTACGAACTTCTCTCCAACTTGAAGTTTGCACACCCA
>JBIIJW010000183.1:0-3607 GCA_044233525.1 Ilumatobacteraceae bacterium
ATGCAGGACGATGCATCGATGGTGAATCCGCCGATTCAACAGGCTCAATCCATGAAGCTGTGAAGGCGGTCGATGTGCTCGAACGACTGCTTTTTGTCATAGGCCGAGATTAGTTTGCTCCACCTACGTTTTCAGATGTGTACGCCAGGGGTTTGATTCCCCTCTTGGGCTCCATTTGCAGCAGAAGTTTCTATCAACCTGACCCTGGTACAGGATTGTTAGGGTTCTTACATGTCAGATGAAAACGCATTACCGAGTTTTCCTCCACCGCCTCCACCGCCTCCACCATCAGGTCAAAAGAAACGTAGATCTCCGCTTGTGCTTAGTGGAGTGATTTTTGGAATTTCCCCTCTTCTCTTCAGCCTTGTGGCATCAATTTTCGTTGAGGATGCACTAAACGAAAGCACAGCCCTTGGCACTGTTCCCTGGCTTATGTTTCTCACTTTGCCAATCGGTTTTGTCATCGTCATAGTCGGACTCGCAACTGGTGCTCGCGATATAGGAAAACAAAACCGGTAATTCCAAAGATTCAACTCAATACGAGATCTACTTTCCACTCGTAATGCGTAGGTCAGGGGTTCAAGTCCCCCCTTCGACACCAATTGCTTTTGTGGCTTTATTGCTAATTAGACACGCTTTGCACTGTGAGTATGAGTCCAGGAATTTGCGGTGGAGTTGTACCGGTTGGGTAGCCAGATGGGGTCTCAGAGAAGATCCGAAGATTAGCCCATAGGGAGTCAGACGACGACCACATCAATGCGTATACATCCCCGGCATTTGCGCCAATAAAGAAGTTCCACGATGCGACGGAGTAGTCGGTGTCGTTCGGAACAAACATTCGAGTGGCGGTCCATGGCATGTCAGTAAATGTTGTTGAGCCATTCGATCTCTTCGCTAGCCAGATGTCGGTTGTGATGTAGGAGTTGCCCGCCACTTTGTGAAGTTGGGCCGAGAACTGAAGGTTGTAGGTCCCTGAATGGTCGAAACGAATTCCAGAACAGTACGGAGCAACTGAACACACTTGGTTGGAATCGTCAACAAGCACAACTCCGTCTGTTGAATCTGTATTGGAGAGGCGCATTGGTTGACCGACGTAGCGTGATGTCAGCTGTTCTGTGAAGGCGGAATAGAAAGACCCGTGATAACTCGGTGCATCAATGCCATTAATGCCGTTGGCACCTGGTGCACCTGTGACAGTGGCGCACATTCCATCTGCTCCGGGTGCGCCAGTGGGACCCGGAACTCCCGTGGGTCCTGGAACTCCCTGTGGCCCCGTTGCGCCCGTCACGCCTTGTGGCCCAGGTACTCCAGTTCCACCAGTCGCTCCCCGTGGTCCTGATGAACCGGTGGGACCTGGTTTGCCTTGGGGCCCCGTGATGACCGACTGTTCAAACGTCGTGGTGGCGCCGGGGGTGGCGGTGTTGTCGGAACATGTGCGAACTGTGATGTTGGTGGAGGAATCCTGAAGAAATGAGAGCGCAAGAAGAGTGGTGAGGACGAGAGCTACTGATATCGATCCAACAACTGCGAGACGACTCGAGAGGGAATCAGGCACAACAAAAATGTACGGAGGAGATGTCTCAGAATCCGCTACACACACGCGAAAAGGCAATTTGTACTCGTTTCACTGAGAACGGTTTTGAAACAATTCACACATTGCACACCACTCGTGGCCTTCTTATTCAATAGCGGTGACTTAGGGTAGGGACATGCGTTTGACAAAGATCGTCGCCACCCTTGGTCCCGCCACATCAACCCCCGAAGGTGTTCGAGGATTGGTGGAAGCTGGCGCATCGGTCGTTCGTCTGAACTGCTCTCATCTCTCAACTGAGCAGCTGAAGTCAACCATCACAATGGTGAGGGAAGCATGTGCAACAGTTGCCGTTTTGGTGGACATTCAGGGGCCAAAGCTTCGATATGCCCAACCCGACCTCACCATCATCACAGGCGAAATCGTTCGTTTTACTCTTGCCGATCTTGGCATTGAATCGTCGAGTCGTGGTGGCTCTCGCGGAGTGCAAATTGGGCATCGAATCTTGATGGACGACGGTCGTCTAGAGACGGTGGTAACAGAAGTCAATGGTGAAAGTTTGTCTGTTCGGGTTGTTCGGGGTGGCTTATTGAAAAAAGGCAAAGGTGTAAATCTGCCTGATACCGAAATCAGTGGAGGTGTCATGTCTGAAAAAGATGTGGCCGACCTCAAGATTGCTCGAGAGATGGGCGTTGAGATTGTTGCGGTTTCATTTGTTCAATCACCTAGCGACATCATTACTGTCCGGGAGCTGGTCGGCGACAATGTTCTCGTCTTCGCAAAAATTGAACGTCCACAAGCGCTTGAAAGAATTGATGAAATTTGCGCAGTGAGTGATGGCGTGATGGCTGCGCGAGGAGACCTTGGCGTAGAAACTCCATTTGAAAGTGTGCCCGCTGCACAAAACCGAATAGCGCTGAGTGCTCTGGAGCGGGGTGTTATCTCAATCTGTGCCACGGAGATGCTGGAGAGCATGATTAGCGCCACACGACCAACCCGTGCTGAAGTAGCCGACGTTAGCGGAGCTGTACGAGACGGTTTCGATGCGGTGATGCTGTCTGGTGAAACTGCGGTGGGGGCTCACCCAAATGAAACGGTGAGCATTATGGCAAAGATTTGTGAAGCGGCAGAGAAGCGCGTTGTCATGCCTAATTATTATGCCGATGCAAATCCTCAAGCCGCCGCTGTCACGGCTGCAGCCAGTGCGCTTGCAAAGCGAATTGATGCAAATCTCATTCTCTCAGTGACATTCACTGGGTTCTCTGCACGTTTATTGGCTTCTTGCAGACCTTCGTGCGCCATTGTTGCTGCAACACCGGGCGTGGATCGGGCACGCCGATTGCAAGTGTGTCGAGGTGTGTATCCCATGGAAGTTCCGCGTGATGGAAACATCACCACGGCCATCGCCACCGCAATTAAGACTGCACGAGAGAACCATCTAGTGCAATCTGGCGACACCATTGTGGTGTGCGCGTCTCGTTTGAATCCGCGTTCAGATGCGGACACCATTCTTCTTCACGTCGAGAATTAAGACATCGGGCGAAGATGCTTCTTGAAGGTGAGGAAATACCCCACGCTCAAGAGCATGAGAAGACCGCAAGCCGAAAACACAAGCGGAGCAGAGTCGATTCGCCGCGCTATCACACCTACAAACAATGCTCCTGCGGGGGCTAGACCACTCATTAACAGTGAGTGAATTGCCATCACTCGCCCCATTACTTCTGCAGGAGTGTTGTTTTGTATGAGTGTCTGATTGAGGTTCATGTAGAACCCGCCGCCGAGGCCCCACATGAACAAGAAAATACTCATGGTGGCGATGGAGTTTGATTGACCGAGTAAAAATTGAACTGAAGATCCCCAGACGAGACCACACATGAACCACAACCCCTTTTGAATCATCTTGTGGTTGAAGCGCATGATGGCCATTGACGTTATGAATTGCCCTACGCCCAGCAATGCAAACATGGCCGTTGTTTGACTTCCAGTTGCTCCCGCTTGTTCGCGAGCAATTTGTGGACCCAGAACAATCCACGGCGCCATCATAAAAATGGTGGAAGAAGACAGAAGAACAAAAAG
>JBIIJW010000158.1:0-4047 GCA_044233525.1 Ilumatobacteraceae bacterium
AGATTTTTCTGACGCCACTGTCAACGACTGAAGAGGTAGTCGCACCCTACGACTGTGTGCCTTACGTACCGACAACGCAGATGAACAGACATCGCGCACCATGTCCATTGATGCAACAAGAGAAGCATCACGTGGAAGACCACTGCTTGTTGGCCAATCGGCAAGGTGAACACTGCTGGCACCATTTAGACCACGACTGATCTCGTCTGAAATGAGTGGCAATAACGGCGCGGCAATTTTGGTGAGATAGTCGAGAACCGTATGGAGTGTGTCAATCGCATCTTGCTCGCCCGCCCAAAAACGATCGCGGCTGCGCCGGATGTACCAGTTCGTGAGAACATCGAGGAAGTGACGAATAGTGGCACACGCAGCGAACAGGTCGTAGGAGTCCATTGACTCGGTGACACTGTCGATTGTGTCTGCCAACTTCGCCAACACGTAACGATCGAGGACATTGCTTGAATCCGTGCGTACAGTTCCAGACTTGTTTTCTGCATTGGCGTATAACGACAAGAAGTAATACGAGTTCCACATGGGAAGTAACACTTGGCGCACCGTGTCACGCATTCCCACTTCAGTGACGGAGAAGTCGCCGCCGCGAAGGATTGGAGACGACAATAAGTACCAACGCATAGCGTCTGCGCCGTGCGAATCGAACACACCCATTGGGTCTGGGTAGTTGCGAAGACTTTTCGACATCTTGGCACCGTCGTCGCCCAAGACGATTCCGTGGCTGACACACGACGCAAATGATGGCCGATCAAACAACGCAGTTGCCAGAACATGCAAGGTGTAGAACCACCCACGCGTTTGACCAATGTATTCAACAATGAAATCGCCTGGATAATGGTTCTCGAACCACTCACGATTCTCGAACGGATAATGCACTTGAGCAAATGGCATTGAGCCACTCTCAAACCAGCAATCCAAGACTTCGGGCACCCGTCGCATCATCGACTGGCCAGTGGGGTCGTCTGGGTTTGGTCGCACCAAGTGGTCGATACCAGGACGATGAAGGTCTGTTACGGCAACTCCAAAGTCACGTTCAAGTTCTTCAAGTGACCCATAAACGTCTATCCGCGGATATGTCGGATTGTCGCTCTTCCACACAGGAATTGGTGATCCCCAAAAGCGGTTTCGACTAATGGCCCAGTCCCGTGCATTGGCCAACCATTTCCCGAACGTTCCATCTTTAATGTGCTCGGGAGTCCAGTTGATGTTTTGGTTCAACTCCACCATGCGATCTTTAATTTGCGTGACTTGCACAAACCACGACGACACCGCCCGATACACCAGCGGTTCAGCACAGCGCCAACAATGCGGGTAGCTGTGGTTGTACGTGTCGTGACGCAACACAACACCCATTTCCTTCAATGCCTTGATGACATCAGTGTTCGCCTCAAACACATGTCGACCCGCCCATGGAGAAACTTCTGCGGTGTATTGACCATGTTCATCCATTGGGCAAATGGTGGGAATACCGACGGCGTTGCACTCGTTTTGGTCATCTTCACCAAAGCCTGGTGCCATATGCACCACGCCAGTTCCATCTTCAGTGGTCACGAAGTCAGCAGCAAGAACGACAAAAGCATTCTCCGTGTCGGCAAAGAATGGGAACAATGGCCGATAACGACGCCCTGCAAGTTCAGCACCTTTGACCGTGCGAACAACTGTGGCCCCGTCGAGTTCTTTCTCGTATGAACCAATACGTGCTTCAGCGATGATGTACTCACGGCCATCTGAGTGTTGAAGAACCGCATAGTCAACATCTGGTCCGACGGCAAGCGCAAGGTTTGACGGGAGAGTCCATGGTGTTGTTGTCCACGCAAGGATGCGCTCCCCTGTCTCCAACTCGAAAGCAACCGTTAATGCCGGATCTTGACGGTCTCGATACACATCGTCCATGCGCGTTTCCGTGTTCGATAACGGAGTCTCACACCGCCAGCAATACGCCAACACGCGGAATCCCTCGTAGATGAGCCCCTTGTCCCACAATGTGCGAAACGCCCACATGACGCTTTCCATGTATGGCGTGTCAAGAGTTTTGTAATCGTTTGTGAAGTCAACCCAACGCGCTTGACGTGTGACATAGCGTTGCCATTCATCGGTGTACCGAAGAACGCTGGTGCGACATGCATCATTGAATTTGTCGATACCAAAGGCCGCGATGGCCGGGTGACCTGCAATGCCGAGTTCTTTTTCAGCCTCTACTTCTGCAGGCAGGCCATGGCAATCCCACCCAAATCGACGTTCAACGCGACGACCGCGCATTGTTTGGTATCGCGGGACAGCATCTTTCACAAAACCAGTGAGAAGGTGGCCGTAGTGAGGTAATCCGTTCGCAAACGGTGGACCATCGTAAAAAACGAACTCGTTGTCGCCGTTCTCCCCGGCTTCCCGCGCAGCAACACTGCGAGCGAACGTGTCGTCTTTCTCCCAACGAGCCAAGACACCTTCTTCAATTCGGGGAAAGTTCGGCTGGGGGTCAACCTGGGGGTACGTCACGCGTCAAGGCTAGAGGCTATGAACTGCCCCACCACGTGACCGCAGAGGCACAATCGCGTTGGCCCTATACGAGGAGGCCAGTGAGAATCTGAATGCCGATAATGACAACGAGCGGCGACAAATCAAGTCCACCCATGGGCGGTAGAACTCGGCGCACTGGTCCGAGGACTGGCTCGGTGATTCGATACAAGAACTGCGACACTCCAGCCATTGGCGACGATGGGCTGAGTGGAAAGAACGACAAAATCGCACGCGCGAAAATTGCGAGTGAAAAGAGATTGAGCAGCGAAAGTACAAGAGACATAATGCTCGCTTAGTAATGCGGTTGATCGAAGCTGACAGCGGGCTTCAACAAGTAAACGCCACTGCCAACTTTTTCCATTGTGCCGCTGAGCGCATAACACATGCCACTTGCAAAATCGATAACACGACGAGCCATTTCTCGGTCTGCGCCTTCAAGATTCACAATGACTGGTACGCCGTCTTTGAAGTGATCTGCAATTGCTTGCGCTTCGTTGAAGCTGCGTGGACGAATGGTGACGGTGTCACCTGCTGCTGGAACCGTACGAACTGTTGGTGCGGTGCGTGGTGCACCGACTGGTCGAACTTGCAAACCTGAATCGTCGGGACGACGTGCTGCACCTGTGTCATCGACGCGAGTGGGTCGCGGAGCAGGACGTTGCGTTTCAGACGAATACTCAGGTTCATATCCGCGTCGAGCAAGCGGCTCGGACTGCGGCGCGGGACGACCAGAGCGTGTGGGGCGCTCGTATTCCATGGACATGTCATAGTCGTCGTAGGCCTCGTCGTTGCTGAGACCGAGGTAATCCATTGCGCGACGGAAAAATGACATGCCTTTAGGCTAATCCGTTTTCATCCCGAGATGTGGGAGTTACTTTGGCAGCGACTGGCGCTCACCAAACAGCATGCTTCCGATACGAATCATTGTCGAGCCACATTCCAACCCGATTCGATAATCCCCCGACATCCCCATTGAACAGTGGTGTAGATGGTGGGCATCAGCGAGGGATCGCAGTGCACGAAACGACGCTCGAATCTCATCGGGGGTCCCGTGTGTTGGACCAAGCGTCATCAGCCCAGACGTCACGAGCCCTGCAGAGTCGGCCAACTCGCGAAGGCGGTCGACCTCGCTTGGGTTCACCCCAGACTTTGATGCCTCACCCGTGGTATTGATCTGCAACAAAATCGACGCACCTGGGGCCCGTTTTGCGATCTCCGCAATGACGGACTCGCGATCAACCCCCTGCCACAGGTCGACATGGGGCGCCAAGGCTTTGATCTTGTTTGACTGAATGGCTCCAATGAAGTGCACCGGTAGAGGCGCAGCAGTGCGCTGGATTTTTTCAAGCAACTCTTGCGCGTAGTTTTCACCGATGCCGTCACACCCTGCACTCTGGGCCGCAACCCATGCATCAGTTGAAAACGTTTTCGTGACAGCAACAATGGCGACTGCGTGACTTGCTAGGCGCGAGATGTCTTCACGAATGTTGGCAACACGCGATGCGACCACACTTGGGTCGA
>JBIIJW010000036.1:0-9938 GCA_044233525.1 Ilumatobacteraceae bacterium
CGTCATCTGATAGTGGGTCAGAGTCGGAGAAAATGTCGCGCACGTTGCTTGACGACGGCCGTGTGTCTGTTTGACGAGATGTCGAACGCGTTGCAAACGATGATGAATTAGAAGCCCCTGAATCCCAGCGCTCGAAACCAGCGGCGATAACAGTGACCTTAATTTCGTCACCCATTTCGTCGTCGATCACAGTGCCGAAGATGATGTTTGCGTCTTGGTGCGCAACAGCATGCACTTCATCTGCCGCGGCATTGACTTCAAAGAGTCCCATGCTGGACGGACCAGTGATGTTCAACAACACGCCTCGAGCGCCGTCAATTGCGGCTTCAAGCATTGGGCTTGAAATTGCATCTTTTGCGGCTGTTACTGCGCGATTGTCGCCGCTGGCAACACCAATTCCCATCAACGCAGAACCAGCATTGGTGAGAATCATCTTGACGTCGGCAAAGTCGGTGTTAATCAGACCTGGAGTTGTAATGAGCGTGGTAATTCCAGCAACACCTTGCAACAGGATTTCATCGGCCATCTTGAACGCGTTGATGAGCGATGTCTTGTCGTTAGCCACCGACAACAAACGGTCGTTTGGAATGACAATTAAGGTGTCAACTTTTTCTTTCAATCGCTGAATTCCGTTATCAGCCTGAACAGAACGACGGCGACCTTCGAACTGGAATGGACGAGTAACAACACCAATGGTGAGTGCGCCGAGTGACTTTGCAATTTCAGCAACAACAGGTGCAGCACCAGTACCTGTACCGCCGCCTTCACCGGCCGTAATAAAAACCATGTCTGAGCCGCTAATCAGTTCTTCAATCTCTGCGCGATGCGCTTCTGCGGCAGCCTTGCCCACTTCAGGGTCTGAACCTGCACCGAGCCCACGTGTGAGTTCACGTCCGATGTCCAACTTCACATCGGCATCGCTCATTAACAGTGCTTGTGCGTCTGTGTTGATTGCAACAAACTCCACTCCGCGAAGTCCGGCATCGATCATGCGGTTGACCGCGTTGACGCCACCGCCACCAACGCCGATGACCTTGATGACTGCGAGATAGTTCTGTGGTGCTCCGGCCATGAGCCAATTCCTCCGAAGAAACGTCCATTACGGACTGTGTTTCTCAATGTTTCCACACATTGAGGTCAAATTGGTGCAATACAGGCCTCGGCGCCCGTTATTTCTGGCCTATCGGAGTTGAACGGTGGGCTCCCCCGTGGAGACATCCACCACGGCCAGAGTTGCCGGATCTTGACGACGGAACAACACCACGACTGCAATGAGCTTGTTCTGAAGCCCTGTGGGAGGCCCGAATCGCACAATGGTTCCGCTTTTCAGAATCATTGCTAACTCGCCACCACCTGACAACTCGAGCGCCTTCACTTTGGTTCGGATCTCATCTGGCAGTGCCAGGACAAGTTGAGCTGCCGCGCGATACACATCGTCAGCAACAGCGCCAGCATCAAGCGATGGGCCAGTTCCGATGACACGCAAATATCTAGTGGGCCAGCCATCGAGGACCGCCACAACATGGCCTCGGTCGTCGACAACACGAGCTTTCTCATCGTCACCCACGTACCACACCACTGGTTTACGCTCGGCAACTTCAACGAGAGCCTGGCCAGGGAAATCCGTTGTGATTCTCACCTCGGCCACCCATGGGTCATCCAACATTTGCGCACGAGCCTTTGCTGTATCAACGGTAAACACTGACGCACCTTTAATTGCCTCGGTGACTTTCTGAACTGTCTCTGGACTGGTGTACACCACACCCTCAAAGACCACACGCCGAATCGCGAACAATGGCGAGGCAAGAACACCCGAGATAAAGACAATGGCCGCAACGACGAGACCTGCAACTTTGACCCATTTCACCCGACGAAGTCGTTCGCGCCGTTCGTGACGTCGACGACGCTCTTCAAAGGTGGGGTCAGGAGTGTCGTTATCGATAATGACGACACGATCAAGTTCATCAGCATCAATGACCATCGTTGAGACGTCGTCCGAGATTTCCACCACATCGTCGCCTTGGCGCGATAGCCCGATGAGGGGGTCTGGCGGTGCTGGAGTGAGGTCCGAGATGTCGTCTTCAATGTCAGAAGCGATGACAACAACATTGTCGGGGGTGTTGTCCTCCACTGTTTCATCGCGCGGCTTCAGCGGGACAACGTTGGTAGTTGCGGTTGCGTCTCCATCTGTTGGTGTTGGTGTTGGGTCGTCATACACCACATCGGTGTCATCACGCGACGAATCGCCAAACAGAACGGATAGCTCGTCGAGAACTTCTTTGCTGACTTCAGTGACCGACAGTTCCTCTGATTCGCCGATGGGAGTGTTGTCTTTCTCAGCCATCATGTTCCCCTAAAGCTGCGCACAGACGACCTCTCGCGATGGTGTTGTCACTGCTGTCATGAAGTTCATCTGAAAACTGAGACGAAACGGATGAGTCAAATCCAACGAGCCGAACTTCACTTCGCAATGTCACGCCATGCGTCTCAGCAACGACCGACTGAACATGGCGCATCACAGCCAGGACGTCGTTTGCCGATGCGCCATCACTTGCCTGAATGAAATTGGCATGCTTCTCCGACACCACCGCTGCGCCAATAGAAAAACCACGCAGCCCGCATTGGTCGATGAGCGACCCAGCACTTCCCTCGCCAGGCGCCGGATTCACGAAAACCGACCCAGCATTGCGTCCGCCAGGTTGATGGGCCCGACGCCAGGACACGATGTCGTCCACCGTTCGTGTTCCGTCCTCGACTGAAATGGGATGTACTCGAAATGTTGCGCTCGACACAATGTGATGACGAGACAATGCCGAGCCACGAAAGTGCAGTGCCAACATGCTGGCGTCGACCGAATGTCGTTGTCCCGAACGAAGCGACACGATGTCGGCACTCACTAATGAATCTGCAATGTCTGACCCATGGCCACCAGCATTCATGCGGACTGCGCCACCCACTGTTCCTGGAATTCCCACACACCACTCAAGACCACCAAGACCTTGCTGCACCGTGCGCCGTGCAAGTACCGGCATCAGCATTGAACCAGAGGCTCGAACACCACTATTGACGAGAGTCACTGTTCGAGATTCTTCTGAAGTACCGACAATCACAACAACTCCACGAAATCCTGTATCGGCAATCAGTGTGTTGCTCCCGCGTCCCAGAACGACAACATCGACATCGCTGTACGAGGACAAGACACGAGCCACATGTGCAATCTCGTCTTCTGTCCGCACGGTGACGGCGAGATCTGCACTGCCGCCAACGCCATACGTGGTGAGCAAAGCCAACGGCTTGTCGGCCTCCACCGCCACTTCGAACGATGCAAGTTCGCGTGCAACTGCGTCTAACCCACGGGTCACGACAGCGACCTCATGAGATCGTCAGGGAATGTTTCGATATCGCCACATCCCATTGAGATGCACACATCGCCCTCACGGATGTATGACGCCACTGCCGACACGATGTCACTTCTCTGTGGTGCCCAGACGAGATGCGTCTCTGGATGGCGCGAGCGAATGGCATTCACCACTAGTTCACCCGTGACACCTTCAATGCGCTCGGTTCCAGAGGCATACACATCAGTGACCACGACGACGTCTGCTTGCGTGAAGCAATCGGCATATGTGTCTGCCATGGCCGCTATGCGATGAAATCGATTCGGTTGAAAGACCGCAATTAATCGACCCGAGGCGTGAGGGTGTGAACGCGCCGCTTGAAGAGCAGCTTCGATTTCTGCAGGGAGATGTGCATAGTCGTCAACCAACAGCCCGCCGTTAAAAGACCCGCGCTCGGTGAAACGGCGACGGACACCGCGAAACGAATCCACTGCACGACAAGCATCTTCCAATGTGACACCGCAGTGTTGCGCCATGGCAATGGCCGCTGCACAATTCATTGCGTTGTGCTCACCAAACAGCGGAAGCGATGCGTGGCTGAGCTGTGTCCCGTCAGAGAAGTCAATTTCTAAACCATCGGCCACTGCCTCTACCGACACAATTCGAAGCATGGCGTCCGATGAGTGCCCCACGGTGGTGATGTTTCCTCGTGCAAGACCCGCTGACACAACTGGTGCCGAGCCTGCATCATCACAATTCACCACCGCATGACCTGTCGTGCGAAGAACTGCATCAACAAAACACTGTTGAACATCTTCAAAAGTTCCGAAATAGTCCAGATGATCAACATCCACATTCGTCACAATCAAGTGCGACAACGGAAGAACATCAAGAGTTCCATCGCTCTCGTCCGACTCAAGAACAAACAATGGAGACTGACCCACACGAGCACCCACCACTAAGCCCGGTACCTCTGCACCAATAATGCATGAGGGATCAAGATTGTTCTGAATGAGAATGTGCGTCAACAATGCCGACGTGGTGGTCTTTCCATGAGTGCCGGCAACACCGATGGCCTCCGACACTGCACATAACGAGGCAAGCAACCCAGAGCGATGACGAACTGGGATGCTTCGTTCGGACGCTTCCACCATCTCCACATTGGTGATGGGAATTGCAGTGGAATACGTGACCACATCTGCGTGGTGCACAAGTTCTGCCCGGTGCCCAATGGTGATGTCGACCCCAACTGACGACAATGCCCGCGTTGCATCAGATTCCCGCAGGTCAGAACCCGTAATGCGATGTCCTTTCCCGTGAAGGACATACGCCAGTGGGCTCATTCCGGGGCCACCAACACCCACCACATGGCAATGCAAGGGACGCGACAGATCAACAAGGTGCTCTGGTTGCCGGCGAGTAGAACGACGAGACATGGAATCCCATTGTTTCACGCTGAGGAGGTCAGCGAGCGGCGTTCTGAATGACCTCTATCAACGTGGAGCTTCGATGTATCTCCCCCATCGAACGTGACGTCGTCGCCAATGCAGTGCGTTGGTCTGCATCAGTGGCGAGTAAACGCACAGCGCTTGCCACACCGCCATCAGCACAATCAGCCTCGGACATCAACACGGCCCCGCCACGTTGTGTCAGCCACTCCGCATTGAGTTGCTGATGATGATCCGCCGCGTCCTTCCATGGAACAAGAATTGACGCCACACCCACCGTTGCGATTTCGGCAACAGTGCTCGCGCCAGCCCTCGCCACCAAGATGTCTGTTGCCGCATACACATCTGCCATTCGGCTTTCATAACCCACGCGCTGATACGACACAATTCCAGCTGGCACCTGTGCAACGTCTGAGTTCTTGACGAACCTCTCGCCACAAATATGAAACACGGCGACGTTTCCAAGAGATGCGCACGACAACATGATGCTCTCGACCGCACTATTCAAAACTCCTGAACCAAGCGAACCACCAAGAACTGTGACCAGAACTGCGTCAGGGGGAACACCTAATCGCTCTCGTGCAGCTGGGCCAGATTCACGAACGGACAGATGACGAAGTTGTGCTCGAACAGGAGCGCCCGTCAACACAGCGCGCGGCAATGTTGAGTCTGCGAATGCAACAGCACACACTGTGGCCTTTCGTGATTGACGACGGGTTGCAAGCCCAGCAATGCGGTCGTAGCTCACACATACGAGTGGAATGCCCAATGCCACTGCCTCTGCAGCAACTGGCTCACTGGCGTAACCACCAACAGACACCACCACTGACGGCTGGATCTTCTTCAAGAGTGCGCGCGCCATCAGACGACTGCGAATCAGTCGGAACGGCAATGCGATGTTCTGAGTGATACCGCGAACAGAAAAAGATCGTTGCAGACCAGAGATCGGCAGGAACACTTTTTCAATATCGAGATCCGCTAGTAATGACGTTTCAATTCCGCGCCGAGCGCCAACGTAGGCAATGTCCTTCGACGAATAACCGTGCTCTTGCAGCATCTCGATGATTGCAAGAGCAGGCAACACATGCCCACTGGTACCCCCACCGGTGATTACTGCGAACACATCAACGACCTACTGGCGGGCGAACCGGGCCACGTTCAACAGCAAACCCACTGCAGCCATTGAGGCAATCATTGAGGAGCCGCCATATGACAAGAACGGAAGAGTGAGTCCGGTCATTGGAAGAGTTCCTGTGACCCCACCGATGTTCACAATGGCTTGAATGCCAAACCACGATGCAATTCCTCCAGCGAGGAATGCGCCATACATGTCGGTTGATGTGAGTGCCACTTGGATTCCCAACAACACCAACAACAAGAAGCCACCAATCACAATCAATGTTCCGAGAAGACCCATTTCTTCAGCAATGACCGAGAAAATGAAGTCGCTGTACGCCAAAGGGACATAACCCCACTTACTTGTTCCCGCTCCAATACCGGTTCCAGTCCAGCCACCATTCGCAATGCTGAGGAGTGCTTGATACACCTGATAACCAACATCTTCTTTGGTTCCTTCAAGATTCATGAAGGCCATCATTCGTTCACTGGCGCGATCTGCATAGGTCATCACCAAGACACCGGCACCAAGAAATCCGATGCCAACACCGAACAATTGGCGCTTGGGAACGCCGGCCAATTGCAACATGGCCAACATGGTTCCCGCGAAAATCAACGCGCTTCCGTAGTCGCGCTGCAAACCACACAGACCTGCCGTGAGCCCGACAACGGCCAACATCGGCCACAACACCATTGATCGAATTGCGATAG
Source organism: Ilumatobacteraceae bacterium (assembly GCA_044233525.1). Lineage (GTDB taxonomy): Bacteria > Actinomycetota > Acidimicrobiia > Acidimicrobiales > Ilumatobacteraceae > UBA2093. The sequence continues at coordinate 6,614 of JBIIJW010000036.1, forward strand.
CTCGATGTCGCTTCGCCAACAAGTTGGCAGCAAACAAAATTGAAACGACTTTCATAAATTCAGACGGCTGAAAACGAAACGGTCCAATGTCGAGCCACGCTTTCGCTCCACCAATCACTTGACCTTTGGCAAGTACCAAGAAATTCAATGTCACGATCACAATTGCAGCGGTACCCAGAATGAACGGATCGCGCCATGTGGAATATGGAATGGAGTACGTCACCCACATTGCAAAGCCACCAAGTGCGACCCATGCCAGTTGTCGAAAGAACATCGACCAGGCTGAAGAACCGGTATGCAAACTGGTGACAGACGATGATGACAACACCATCACGAGGCCAAGCATGACGAACAACGACACGATGATGAGAATCCAATAGAAGGCAGGCGTGGGCTTTTCAAGAGTGATCTTGTTCTTCGTGATACTGCCTGTTCGTCGCAGAACTTCAATACGACGATTCTTGAGCGACTTGGTTTTCTTTGCAGTTGTTGTGTCGGTGCTCATGTCGGTCACTTCCTCGCGAATGAATCGGCAATGTTGGTGAAGTCAGCAATAAAAATTCCAAGTGCAATGGCCACAAAGATTCCCGAGATAATCCAGAATCGAATAATCACGGTTGTTTCTGGCCATCCAAGCAATTCAAAGTGATGATGAATTGGCGACATACGGAACAATCGCTTCTTTCGCCCTGACGCCTTAAAGACACCCATCTGCAATGCCACAGAGCCACTTTCCATCACGTTCAGAGCGCAAATCAAAGGTAAGAGAAGGTGCGTATTGGTAGCGACAGCCAAAAGACCCAACGCTGCACCAATTCCTAAGGCACCGACATCGCCCATAAAGATCCGAGCCGGGGCTGCGTTCCACCACAAGAACCCACCACATGCTCCCGCCATCGCGGCAGAGAACACGGCAAGGTCAAGCGGGTTGACCAGGCGGTACACGTCTGGATTTCGAAACGCCCAATACGCAATAACAGTGAATGCAAGAAATCCGAAAAGCGCTGATCCAGCTGCGAGGCCATCGAGCCCATCAGTGACATTGACCGCGTTCGTCGTCGACCACACCATGATTGCAGTCCACACCACCCACACGGCTTGATGAAGTTCCCATCCGGGCAAGTCAAAACGAGTGAACGACAAGGTCTCGCGCACACCTGTACCCGCGGATAACCAATACATCACGATGAGAACTAACCCGAAGGTGATCCAGCCCTTCTTCTTCCAAAAAATCCCTCGGTTGTGAGATTTACGAACTTTCAGAAAGTCATCCAAGAAACCCATCGTGGCCAAGATGGCCACACCAGCCCACATGATCATCGCTTGGTCGGAGAACGCAATTCCATCACGAAGATGCGCCACCATCCAGCCCGTAAACGCGGAGAACAAAATCGCAAGACCACCCATCGTGGCTGTGCCTTGCTTTTTCATGTGATGCACTGGTCCATGATCTTCTGAACCGAGAATGGGTTGACCCTTCCCAAGATTGTCAAAGAACGCGATAAGTCGTCTCGTGCCAAACAGCGAAAGAAGCATCGATACGGCACCAGCGATGAGAACAGCAATCATTCGGTTGTCTCCTCTCGTCTGTGTAGAACTTTCTTCGCAACATCCACATCGCTAAACGGATGGAACACGCCCGAAATCTCTTGTGTTGTCTCGTGACCTTTTCCTGCGATGACCACTATGTCATCACGCCGCGCCTCGTGAATGGCGGATTCAATTGCAAGTGCCCGGTCCGGCATGCGAATAACGTGGGAATCGGATGTGCTAACGCCTGCACAAATCTCATCAATAATGGCCACTGGATCTTCCGAACGCGGATTGTCTGAGGTCACGATTGCTATATCTGCGTATGTCGCCGCAATGCCTCCCATGAGTGGCCGTTTTCCTGCATCTCGATTGCCGCCACAACCAAAGACAGCGATGACTCGACCTGTGCAGACCTGACGAACGGATGTGAGTAACGACTCCAAACTCTCAGGTGTGTGCGCGTAATCAATCAAGACACCGAAACCGAGTGTGTTTGAAATGGACTCGAAACGACCGGGAACCGCACCGACGTTCTTCAGCCCCTTCGAAATCGCGTCACTCGAAATGCCAAGAGTCTGTGCTGCGGTTCCTGCAGCAAGTGAATTCATGAGAGTAAATGAACCCCCCATTGGAACTTCAATCTCGCAGTCATTCCACGTGTACGAGACACGATCAAAACTCATCTCAACATTGCTTGCATCAGAGGACGAGAAACCCACCATAGGGATTGTCATGGCATCTTGCAGCAACATTCCCTTCGGGTCATCAATGTTTACAACACCACAACGCGAAAACTCTTCTGTAAACAACATTGCTTTTGCAGAAAAGTACGCCTCTTCAGTTCCATGGAAGTCCAGATGATCACGACCGATATTCGTGAAGACTGAGACATCAAACAGAACGCCACCAACACGATGTTGTACGAGGGCGTGTGACGACACTTCCATCACAACGCAGTTGACGCCTTCAGTGACCCACGTCGCCAGTTGGGCCTGCAGATCAATGGCCTCAGGCGTTGTACGAGCACCCGTCAAGGTTCCAATCTGACGAACGTTCTGGCCAACTGCACTGCAAATCGAAGACATCATTGCAGTTGTTGTCGTCTTGCCATTCGTTCCAGTCACCCCCACCATTGTCAACGCGCGTGAGGGATGATCAAACAATGACGACGCGAAGGGGCCAACAAAACGGCGAACATCATTCACGCGAATCAGAGCAACATGGTCTGGTATGTCGCTGATGTCTCGGTCGATCATCAGCGCAACGGCGCCAGCAGTGACGGCGTCGCGCACATAGGCGTGACCATCGAAATGCTCTCCGCGAATGCAGCAATAGACATCTCCAGGCTGAACTTCTCGTGAGTCTTGAGTAATTCCGGTCAACACCACCGATTCATGCCGTACGTCGGCAGAAACTGACACGTGGCGCAGGACGTCAGCAATGCTGTGTGGAGAACATGAATGCCGAGCCACGCCAAGTCCGCCTATTGACCCGCAACAACAGCGCCTGCTTTACAACCTGTGCTTGAACCGGTTGATTCAATTCCAAGTTCGCGCATGATGGTCGGCACTAATCGCGCAAAAACGGGTGCTGCAGCTGTACCACCAAAGCGGTCCCTCGAATCTGCGCTTGGTTCGTCAATGTTGACGAGCATTGTGATCTGAGGATTACGTGCAGGGAAAAATCCGACGAACGAAGCAAAGTAGCGGCGTGCACCCGTATCCGTTGCGTACGTGCCGTTGTCTTGCACCTTGTAACCAGTACCAGTCTTTCCCGCGACTTCCATACCTTT